>JAAYCD010000115.1 GCA_012744375.1 Erysipelotrichaceae bacterium
AATTAATCGTTGATTAAATTTTATAACAATCAAATAGATGTTGGTAATAAAAATTATTTTATTTTTGGTCTATCTAACGAAAAAGCATTGATATGACCAACTTTTCTATATTTTTCGGGTTGACGGTCAACATACTTTTCACCATCAAAATATTTCACACTTCTAGGACCATAGTGTAATATGCAAAATTGTTCTACTTTATTAAAAGAAAATAATTTGTGGCCTTCAAAATCATATTCTCTAAATGGAAAGATGACATCGCGAGGTAAAAGATTTCCTGCGGCTGGTTGCCAAGGAATGATTGGGGTTTGGCATACGTATGGGGCATCTTTATACTTAATTGCCGCTTCTTTTTCTTCAGCCTTGATTTTCCTTTTGAGTCTTTTTGGATCGATTCTAAAAATGGCGTCACAAATAACGTATGGGAGCATTCTTCTTTTG
The DNA here is from genome assembly GCA_012744375.1 of Erysipelotrichaceae bacterium. Lineage (GTDB taxonomy): Bacteria > Bacillota_I > Bacilli_A > RFN20 > CAG-826 > RUG14515. The sequence goes on from JAAYCD010000115.1 coordinate 442, forward strand.
CTGCGCTTTAAAAATTTAATATGTTCCTCGTCATTAATCATTCCGATAAAAGCGACGATATCGACAAAGAAACCATCACAACTATGAATGCGATCAGGCAAAGTAAACCAGTTTTTTTCTTTTAAATAAGTGTCTTTCCTTTTTACTTTCATCGTGGGCACTAATACGTTATAGCGCTCATCCGTTTCATAACAATCGAAAGTAAAGTTATCGCCTAAGTCTTTTTTAAAAGCATCAATAAGGCGTGGAATATCAAAATAATCAATAGCGATATCGGCATCATCATCCCATGGAATGAAGCCAGCATAGTTATTTATACCTAAAGCTGACCCAAAGCCTAATGCATAAGGAATATTGTTTTTACGGCAAACGCGATCAATTTCTAAAACAATCGACAAAATAACTGGATGTAAATCCGCTGTTGTTTTCATCTTGCCGTCGATATCTTTTCCGATATCATAAACGCGGTCTTTAATAATAAAATCAGAGTTAGCTTTTTTCATAAGCGAAGTAGCAGTCGCTTCACTCTAACACTTTTATTGATTTTATGTCTATATTATTTACTAATAAATACTTAATTATTCTAAAAGCTCTTCTAGAGAATGGATTTTAATATATGGAGCATTTGAATATTCGTTATCACGGTCAAGTAAAATAGGGACAATGCCCGCTTTCGTGGCCGCTTCGCAGTCATTTAACGAATCACCAACATAACAAACAGCTTGCTTATCACCATCATATTTAAGCATTTCCAAAGCCTTAATAATTGGTGAAGGGTCGGGCTTAGGAATTGGAGCTTCGCGATTACCAACTAGCGCAGAAAAGAAAAATGCTTGCATGTCAAATTTTTGTAAGATGTCTTTAACATGTTTGACATTATTTGAAGTGACAATGCCTAGAGTGGCTTCCATTAATTTAAGGTCAATAATCGTATCATATGTATCAGGGAATATTTCGGTTAAATTAATACTTTCTTTGGAGTTAACATATTGTTCTAAATGATAATAAAACTCAATAAGTTTTTCTTTAGGGGCACCCATTCGCTTATAACTTACAGGTAGCGGTTCTCTAGTAAAACCTAAAATATCTTTTTCTTCAACAGGAAAACCAATCGCTTCGTAGCTTTTGGCAAAAACATATTTGGATGATGGTAATGTATCAAATAACGTTCCATCAAAATCGAATAAATAAACGTCGAATTTTTGCATAAATCTTAATCCGCAAGAGAACCCATTGGATCCCATGGTTTTAACATAATCGGTTTTTCTTTCAAAGCCGCGAGTTCTTTTTCGTCTAAATATTTTTTATCAATGACGGCTTGATAGACGTATCGATCAAACCAAGTCGCAGACATGATGTAATAGCCACTTTTACCGCGTTCATTACCCCATGAGTTTTCAATTTTCCATTTATTTGGTATACCATCTTTAACATTAACCCCAGTTATGCACATCGCATGATTCATTTGGCTAGCACGATAGTCAAGTGCTTCGCCTTTTTCCATTTTTAAAGCTAGGCCGAAAGGAGTTTCTAAATCATATGCTTGATCATCCCACACTCCCTCTTCTCTATCACCATAAAAAGCGACATCACTACCAAACCAGACAATGCGGTTATCTTTTAATTGTGCGAGGATGAGTTGTTTCATTCTTTCTATTTCTACATTTAGGTGAGTGACTTCTTTTCCACCAACGACATTGCCTAAATATTGGACAGTATAAGTTTGATTGAATGGTTTGTCTTTCGTCGGAGCGTTAATTAATGAGACAAAGTCATCTAAACGATTACCGACATATTTTTCTTTAAAAGATTGGGGTGTGAACCCTTTTTCGATATGATAAACACCATCTTTATCAACATATTCAAAGTCAAAAGTCTCAGGAATTAAGCCATAAGCACTAATGAGTAAATTATAAAACTTGTCCATCAATTTTTCTTTTTCATCGCGGACGGCTTGTAAGCCATTTTGCTTATATAAAGTTTTGGCAGTGCTAGCGAACTGACGAATATTAAAGTTTATTAACTGACCGGTTTCCCTAGTAGCGCTACTAGTCGCGGTTTCTGGATAAACATTTTTTGGCACAAAGCCGTATTTATTTACTAAAGAAATAAACATATCCCATTGACCACCATCACCAACGCCATTTTGTAATAAAAATGTTAAAGTGCGGTCATCATAGTCTTTTTCAATTAATTCAATAACTGCTTCTAATAAATAGTTAGCTTTTTCATAACGATCAAAAAGAGCCAAATAGCTTTGTGAGACTTCGAAATTGGCTAGATTGAGTGTTTGACCAATCATTTCCCTAACGACGTTTGTCGCGGCAAAAATCCAACATCTTCCAGAAGCTTTTTGGTTTGTAACCGCCATCGTTTTAATATTGAGTTCAAAATTAAAATCCATGTCTTTCACGCCATCAGCATTAGCGGTAATTGCGAAGATTGAGTTTTTATTTAACGCGTGACGAATAATCGTATTTTTATCATTTTTTAAGTAAGCATCTTTACGCTTATCTAAGTGTTCTTTTTTAATTGGTTGCATATATTTTTACCTTCTTTTGCTTAACATTTTATAAATATAAAGTGTTTTATGCAATTAATAAGCCTGTTTCTAGTAAAAAAGTGTAATATATCGCTATGAACAAAAAAGAAATCACCCTAGAAAGTAAGAAAATATATCAAGGAAAAGTCATTAATGTCTATCAAGACGAAGCTTTATGCCCAAATGGCGAAACTTCAATTCGCGAAGTAGTAAAACATCGTGGAGGAGTCGGCATTATTTTAGAATTAAGTGATGGTTTTGTTTTAGAAAAGCAATATCGCTATGCGCTAGAAAAAGAAATCATCGAAATTCCCGCTGGAAAACTCGAAGAAAACGAAGATATTTTCGAAAGCGCAAAAAGAGAGTTACTAGAAGAAACAGGTTATCGCCCTCTTAATATGATTTTTTTAGGAGATATTTATCCAACTGCTGGTTATTCAAGCGAAGTCATTCATCTATACTACTGTAATGAGGCAGTTTTAGAAACGCGACATTTAGATAAAGATGAGGTAATTGATTTAATTATTGTTCCATTAAAAACAATTGATACTCTTATTTTAGAAAACGAAATCAAAGACGCAAAAACCATTGCCGCCTTCGCGTTATATAAGTTATTTAAAGAAGCAAATAAGATTTAACCCATCTCAACGCTGTAGACAGATTGATCGGTATCTTTAAATTGTAAAGCGTATAGTTCGGCGTAAGCGCCGCCCTTATTTAATAATTGTTCGTGACTACCCATTTCCACAATTTTACCGCGCGAAACGACCGCGATCTCATCGGCGTTTTTTATCGTTGATAAACGATGGGCAACGACGAGACAAGTTCTACCTTTAGCTAATTCTTGTAGTGACTTTTGGATGAGCATTTCGGTGGTATTATCTAAAGCACTAGTCGCTTCATCCAAAATCAAAATCGGGGGGTTTTTTAAAAATAGTCTTGCGATGGAAAGACGTTGTTTTTGTCCACCACTTAGGCGAACACCTCTTTCACCTATTTGTGTATCCCAGCCATTTGGTAATTCTTTAATAAAATCTAAAATATTAGCCTTTTTTGCCGCTAACAAAATTTCTTCGTCGCTGGCACCTGGCTTACCATAGACAATATTTTCTTTGATGGATCCGCCAAATAAGAAAACATCTTGCTGCACAATACCAATTTTTTCCCTTAATGAGCGAAGTGTATAGTTTTCAATGTTAGTGCCATCAATATAAATACTGCCTTGTTCTAAAAAGTAAAAACGAGGAATCAAGTGACAAATAGTGGTTTTACCTCCACCAGAAGGACCAACTAGCGCTAGCGTTTTGCCTTTTTCAACACGAAAAGAAACATCATCAAGCACTTCATTAGAAGCTTCATAACGGAAACTGACGTGATCAAAAACTAATTCGCCTTCAACTTGTTGACAAGTAAGTTCACCATTATAAATTGATTCTTCTTGCTCATCCATTAAAGCGATGAAACGTGAAAATCCCGCCGCGCCATTTTCAAATTGTTCCATAAAGGAAATTAATGTATTAATTGGGCTAATAAATAACCCAACGGAAACAACAAAGGCGCTATAATCACCGAAATTAAAACTTCCGATACTGCGATATAAAAAGTAACCGCCAAGTACCATAATTAAAACATTAAAAAAATCGGTGACAAATTGACTGACGGCAAAATATTTGCCCATCGAAGAAAATACTTCACTACGAGCGGAAACTAATTCTTGGTTAGCCGCTTCAAATTTTTGTTTTTCGGTTGCTTCATTAGTAAAAGCTTTGGTCACTCTAATACCGGAAATCGAGCTTTCCAATCTAGCATTTATGCTAGCAATTGCTTTCTTACCCCTGCGCATTGCACTTCTAAATCTTTTTCTAAAAAACCAAGTGAACAAAAATAAAATTGGGACAACTGCAAGCAAAATAAGACCTAATACCCAATCGATAAACATTAAATAAGAAAAAGCACCAAGCGCAGTAAAAGAAGCAATAAACAAGTTTTCTGGACCGTGATGTGCCAGTTCACTAATATCAAATAAGTCATTGGTCATTGTCGACATAATGACGCCAGTTTCATGATTATCAAAATAAGAATAAGGTAATTTTTGTAACTTGTCGAATAAGTCGTTGCGCATTTCAGCTTGCATTTTTACCCCCATCACATGGCCATAAAATTGCACAAAGTAACGTAGACCCATCCGCATTAAATATATTCCAACCAATATCGCTCCGCCGACAAAGATTAAAGTGACTTCACCATTTGGAACCCAGTCATTGAGCATTACTCTAGTAATGATTGGATAACCAACACCAATAATAGCAATTAAAAATGCGGCGATAAGGTCTAGAGTCAGAATGAGTTTGTGTTTTTTGTAATAATGTAAGAATCTTTTTAGCATGGAATATATTTTATGCGTAAAACACCTATTTTGCCATCAATATAATAAAAAACCATTTTTTAATGGTTATTGTCGCATCTATTAAATAATAAAAAAGCCGCCTAATAAGACGGCTAATTCTCATGACGCTATGTTATTCTTTAACAAACATGTCTTTTGTGGCGCCACAAAGCGGACAATAGAAGTCTTCAGGTAAATCTTCGAATTTGGTGCCTGGAGCGATACCGGCATCTAAATCACCAAGGTCTTCATCATAAACATAACCACAAGCTTGACAAATGTACTTCATACTTTTTCTCCTTACTTGATTTCTTCGAAATCACTTGCGCCGTGCTTACAAATCGGGCAAATATAGTCTTCAGGTAAAGAATCACCTTCATAGACATAACCGCAAATTTTGCAGACATAGCCTTTTTTCTTTTCAGTATTTGGTTTTGGTTTTACGTTTGCTTGATAATAATTATAAGTCATCGTCTCGACATTGTTAATATTTTTACTTTCTGTTACCGTACAAATGAAAATTCCGTGCGTACCAACGTCAACATAATCATCTACGCGTAGTGAAATAAATGAGTTGATATATTGTTGTAAAACGATTAAGCCATTTTCGCTTCTAATAACTTGTTGATCTTTAAATTTATCGACTTCTTTTCCAGAACAAAAACCATATTTTTGGAAGATGGCAAATGGAGCGTCGTTATTTAAAGTGTTAACGTTCATTAAACCAGTTTTCTTAATGACATCATGCGAATAACAAAGTTTATTAATTGATACCGCAACTTTTAAAGGTCGATCGGTTAACTGCGTAACTGTATTGACGATTAAGCCATTATCTTTTTTGCCATCGTTTGAAGTAACGACATATAAACCGTAACCGATTTTATATAATGCTTTAACATCGATCTCACTTTCTTTTTCTTGAGCTAATTCACGCATCGCACGATAATCAGCGCTAAGTGCTTCTACTAACTCATCAAGTTGTTTTTTACTTGCATCATCAAGCGAGGAAAGTAAACGAACAGTTGGCTCTAAAATAGTGAGGTTTTTTAAGCCTGCTAATTTATCCTTCATTACTTTACCAGCCATCGGCATCCAACTACCATTTTCGATGAAGCCAATTTTCTTATTTTGGAAATTTCTTTCAACGAGGTGCTCGATGAAGTCGTTCATAAATGGAAAGATGGTTGTGTTATAAGTAGTTGTGATAAACACAATCTTACTATATCTAAATGCATTAGAGACGCACTCGGCCATATCAGAGCGAGCTAAATCAGCGATTAAAACTCTTGGTGTGCCGTTAGCTTCTAATTTTTCTTTTAATAAATAGGCGGCTTGTTTAGTGTGACCATAAACCGAAGTAAAGAAGATGGCAACACCCTCAATTTCACTTTGGTAAGTAGACCAAACGTTATATAAATTCAAATAATAATTTAAATTTTCATTCAAGATTGGACCATGTAAGGAACAAATCATTTTTATATCTAAATGTGCGGCTTTCTTTAATAAAGACTGCACTTGCATCCCATATTTAGCAACGATACCAAAATAATATCTCGCTGCTTCATCATCCCAAGGTTCGTCAACATCTAATGCCCCAAATTTTCCAAACGCATCTGCAGAAAATAACACCCGATCATAAGAATCATAGGTGACGAAAACTTCTGGCCAGTGCACCATAGGTGCAAAAACAAACGTTAACTCGTGACGACCTAAAGATAAAGTGTCGCCTTCGTTAATGATTAATTTATTAAAAATTGGTTCGTGGAAAAACTGCTCGATCATTTGGAAGGTACGCGCATTACCAACGACGGTGGCATTAGGATATTTTCTTAGGAAAGTGATAATATTAGCAGAATGATCTGGCTCCATGTGTTGGACGATTAAATAATCTGGTTGTGCTTCTCCTAAAGTATCAACAAGGTTACGAATCCACTCCTCACCGAATTTTCTATCAACGCTATCCATGACGGCGATTTTTTCATCAATGATGACGTAAGAGTTATAAGCCATGCCATTAGGGATAACAAATTGACTTTCAAACATATCTAATTGATGGTCATTTACCCCAACATAATACAAACTAGATGTAATACTTTTTTTCATAACGAACCTCAAACTTAAATGTAATTTACGACATCAACTATTTTAATGGATTATTAAGTGTGAATCAAACAACTTATGAACCAATCGCTAGTTGATTATATATATTTGCATTTGCTTTATTTTAAATAAGGATCAATAAAATCCTACCTAACCAAAATAGAAAAATAATAAAAGTAAGTATAGGACTGTGTTTTTTTCTGACCAATAAATATGAATTTAATAAGACTGAAAAAACCCAAAATATCTTTAGTAACATTTAAAACAATTTCTACAGTAAAAATTAATGTTTTGCTTTGCTGGTCGTTTATTACATAAAGCCAAACATAAAAACAACTCAATTAAGTAGCAAAGCGTCAATTATGTAATCGTTACTTAAAGGAGCGCTTATTTAAGAAGTTAACCAAAATAGTAATTGAAAGTCATCACTATTTTTAGTTACAAATATATTAAAAAGTTAACCTCTTATTTGATTAACTGATAGGCTAATCGCGGACTGCCATCGCTTAGATAAATTGTGCCACACTCTTTAAAGCCATATTTAATCAAAAGGTGGCGCATGATGACGTTATCTTTGTGGGTATCGACACGGAGATTGTCGACGTACTCCATACAATATTTTAAACAAATTTGCAGTATACCTTTTTCTACTTCTAAACTGCCTATACGATGGATGACCCCATATGGTGATGCATTTAACCATTTACCTTCGATATAGTTATATGTAGGTTCATTACCGACGAAAAAAACAAAAACAGCGATGGTTTGGTTATCTTTTTCTATGACGTAACTTTGTTTTAAAAGGATATCTTCTTTGATCGTTTCGTCATTAGGATAGCCATTTATCCACTGCGAAAAATTACCATTTCGACGCATGATTGTTCGCGCGTGCTCATAAATATTTTTGACAGCGCTAATATCTTCTAATGATGTTAAACGAACGCGATAAGTCATCATTAGCCCCTAAACTTTGTAATAGGGAAGTAACGCAAAAGTGTTCGACGATATAAGGCGTATTCAGGATATTTTTTCGCGGAAATTGATTCGGCAAGAGCAGAACTACCTAAGAACAATAGTATTAAAAGCATTGAGCCAACTATCGACCAATGGAACACACCATATTTAGCGACTTGTGCACCAATAACAAATAAGTAAATAGCTACCCAAAACATTTGTTCGCCAAAATAGTTCGGATGACGAGAATATGCCCATAGTCCAGTTGTATTAAAACCCTTATTGTACGGATAAGGTAAATCATGTAAAGCTTGACCGCTTTTTATCATTTTCCATTTTTCAGTTTGGAACTTGTGTTGCTGTTCATCAGCGATTAATTCATAAAACAAAAAGACAATAGCTAATGCTGTAGCGAGCAAATCAAATATCCCTAAAGGAACAGCGCTTTCCATAATCGCAATGCCTGGAAGTGTAATGGCTAAAACTAAAGCGTTTTGATAAAAAGAGATGAAAAAGAAATTAAAAAATACCCATAAAATGCGATTTTTAAGCATGGTGTTATTTCTTAAATAATCCCAGCGATAATCTTCTTTTCCTGACCAAAACTTTATGCTATAAGCACCTTTTCTAGCAAAATTAAGCGTTAAACGAATGCCCCACAAAGTCACGAGTAAAGCCATGATGGTAATCCGCGAAGAAAAATCCGCCATATAGGCGATTATCCAAACGTACACGATTGGCAAAATACTCCACAATTTATCCATTTGTGAATTGTTGTTGGATAGTTCTCCGACAATAAAACAAAACAAAATGGACACCAAGCAAACAATGCCCAATATTGTCAACGTGTCTTTTTGTAAGTCAGAAAAAGAAAAGCCCGTGACAAAAGCCATGACTAAGCCAGTTAGACAAATAAGAACTATGCAAATGGTCGAAATTAATTGTTTCATACTCTTTTCACCTTTAGCGTTAATTATAAAGTTAACATACTTTTAAATCTATTATTTAATTAGATACGATCTAATTGTGTTAAGCCTTGTTGCTAGGAAATTCTTTGTTAGTGGCAAGATAATCAATCCGCACTGAATGATTATAAATTGGTTCATATACATTTTCTTGTTTTAATAAACCGGCGAGAATAACTACTTGCTAATGAGCGCGTCTAATTAAATCATCTTGTTGTAAATCCTTATCTAGCGAAGTGTCAACAGTCATTGGTTGACCAATATTTAAGTTAAAAAGGCGATTTGATGAAAAATATATCTTCTAATCCAATTTGGTTTACGATAAGAAAAAGC
>JAAYCD010000081.1 GCA_012744375.1 Erysipelotrichaceae bacterium
ATAATTAATGATGATATAGAAACAATTTGTTCCAATATTCATGATAAATTAATAGCGGGAGTTGAGAAGCGTTTGGTCGCCGATGCTAAGGTAGGCTTTTTACTCTCAGGTGGGTTAGATTCCTCCTTGGTATGCGCCATTGCTCAAGCAAGAAGTAAGGCCCCCGTTCGCACATTTGCAATTGGTATGGAAAGCGATGCAATCGATTTAAAATACGCAAGACAGGTAGCGGATTTCATCAATAGTGATCATACCGAAGTCATCATATCAAAGAAGCAAATTATTGAGTCACTCGAGAACGTAATTTATCTTCTAGGCACTTATGACATTACAACAATAAGAGCAAGTCTTGGTATGTATTTGTTGTGCAAGTGGATTCACGAAAACACCGACATAAGAGTCATATTAACTGGTGAAATATCTGATGAACTATTCGGATATAAGTATACTGATTTCGCACCTTCCGCAAAGGCGTTTCAGGAAGAATCAATAAAAAGAATAAAAGAATTACACATGTATGACGTCCTCCGTGCAGATCGTTGCATTTCTGTTAATTCGCTTGAAGCCAGGGTGCCATTTGGAGATTTAGATTTTGTTAATTATGTCCTTTCGATTAATCCCGAAAAGAAATTAAATCGATACGGAATTGGTAAATATTTATTGCGCCACGCTTTTGAAGGAAATTATTTACCGCACGATATTCTTTATCGCGAAAAAGCGGCATTTTCCGATGCGGTTGGTCATTCGCTGGTTGATTGTTTAAAAGCATATGCGGAAGCCTTTATTACCGACGAAGAGTATACACAGTTATGTAATAAGTATTCTCACGCCAAACCATTCACTAAAGAATCATTGTTGTATAGGGAAGTGTTTGAAAAGTTTTACCCAGGTCAATCGGAAATGATTGTCGATTTTTGGATGCCTAATAAATCTTGGGAAGGATGTAATGTTAGCGATCCTTCGGCGAGGGTACTTTCAAACTACGGAAAAAGCGGTCAATAAATACAACTCAAAACCATAAAGATAAGTAAACATATAATCAAAAAGGGCACAAAGCCCTTTTTTTAATCTAATTATTTGATGCTACTTATTTCAACTTGAGGTTATAGAAAGCATTAATTCCCTTAAATACTGAATTATCACCTAGTTTATCTTCGATGCGAATTAAACGATTGTACTTTGCAATACGATCAGTCCTTGAAGCACTACCAGTTTTTATTTGACCAGTGTTCATCGCAACAGCGATATCGGCAATAGTCGTGTCTTCGGTTTCACCACTTCTATGGGAAACAACAGCGGTATAGCCTGCCTTCTTTGCCATTTCAATGGCGTCAAATGTTTCGGTCAAGGTACCGATTTGATTGACCTTAATAAGAACGGAATTTGCCACACCCATTTCAATACCCTTTTTAATGTATTTGGTGTTGGTAACGAACAAATCATCACCAACAAGTTGTACTTTATTACCAAGTTTATCGGTTAATAACTTGTGGCCTTCCCAGTCGTTCTCATCCAAACCATCTTCAATGCTGATGATTGGATACTTTTCAACAAGTTTAGCATAATAGTCAACCATTTGAGCACTGGTGAATTGTTCTTTGGTAGATTTCTTAAAGACGTATTTGCCTTTTTCTTTGTCATAAAATTCAGAGGCAGCAACGTCAAAACCAATATAAATATCTTTGCCTGGAACGTAGCCAGCCTTTTTAATTGCTTCAAGAATATTGAGCACCACTTCTTCATTAGAAGTTAAGTTAGGAGCAAAACCACCTTCGTCACCAACCGCAGTGACCAAACCTTTAGCTTTCAATATAGCTTTGAGATTATGGAAAACTTCAGCACCCATGCGGATAGCTTCTTTAAATGAAGGAGCACCGACAGGGAAAATCATAAATTCTTGGAAGTCAATCGCTGCATCAGAGTGCGCACCACCATTGACGATATTCATCATTGGAACTGGTAATTCTTTGGCATTAAAGCCACCTAAATATTGATAAAGTTCTACGCCTAATTCATTGGCCGCTGCTTTTGCAACTGCAATTGAAACACCTAAAATTGCGTTGGCACCCAATTTACCTTTGGTTGGCGTACCATCGAGTTTAATCATTAAATGGTCAATACCAACTTGATCAAAGACATCGTGTCCCATTACTGCTGGAGCGATAATTTTATTTACATTATCAACAGCTTTTAATACACCCTTTCCTAAATAGCGGGTTTTGTCGCCATCTCTAAGTTCGACGGCTTCATTTTCTCCAGTTGAGGCTCCAGATGGGACCATTGCTAAGCCATAACCACCAAATTCGGTTTCAACTTCGACCTCGACGGTTGGATTGCCTCTTGAATCTAATACTTCACGAGCATAAACTTTAATAATTTTTGACATTTTTACTTTTCCTCCTATAAGTTTTATGTTTTTACTGACATCAACTTCTTACTGAGAAGTGATTGGTGAGCGAATGGGTATTTGTTGTTCATCCAGTATTCTAGATAAGTTAAGTTGATTATATCACACGAGAAGCGGTCACTCATGTGATACGCTCAATATTATTGTAAAAAACAAAGAAAAAGCAGCAGCGATTTCTTAACTTCATCATAAAGTAAAAATATGCCAGGAAAAGCTACTTTTATGCATGCAATCCACATCTTATCAATGCAAACTATCCAATTAAAAAACCAAATTGAACCGCTATCACAAAGAATCTGCATCAATTACCTTGTTTGGTTGCTGGTGGTACAATCACTTTATTGTTATTTGACGAAGAATGTTTAAATCGCAACTATTGAATTAATGATAACCGAACTAACAATAGTTGGTGCGAACCTCACCTATTAGAAGATTTCTTTTTATTTTTTTCAAAATACATTCTTGAATCCATACGATTTAAGAAATCTTTGTATGTTTCTTTGTTGACATATTTGGTATAGCCAAGGCTGTAATCAAGGCTGTAATCAGCATCAATTAGTTTTTTTAGATTTTCAACATCCTTTTGTAAAGAATGAACATAATCATCAATTGATTGGTTTTTGTTCAACTTAACTATGATAACAAATTCATCACCTGCATAGCGCGCAATAAAACTATTTGGTGTCGTGCTTTTCTTTAAAATGGTTGAGAATATTTCAAGGGCCTTATCACCTTCGACATGACCAAAATTATCGTTTATACTCTTGAAGTTATCAATATCGAGCATCAAACCATATAGTTCTTCGTCTCCTCTAACTTTTTTACATTCTGATTCGAGATAGAAAACAAGATGACTTCGATTGCTTAATCCAGTTAAATAATCAGTAACGTGAAGTTCGTTTTGTAAACTAATATAAACGATGACTAATGATAAAGTGAGCGAAGGAACAATTAGTGACAAGCCATAATATCCTGCTTGGATGAACGTACAAACAAGTGGGATAAGCACATAAGAAAGAATTGGAATATAATTTCTCCGAGATAACTTCTTACGCTCTAAGAATGTGTTAATTATCGAATATAAAGCAAAAAGAATAGCGAGGATGAATGGGATAAAAGAAAATGGTGTATTTCTTTGGAAAGTGTTACCTTCGCCTATTGAGAAATAAATATTTACAAAAATAGATAAAAAACTAACAACCAAGTTAATCCCAAAAGGTATCGCGGCATAGATGGCAAAACTTTTTAATTTTTTCTCATCTTTAAAAATTTTGAAATGAACAAACATGGCCCATAACAATCCGCACAAAGGTGATAACGCATAAATTAATGCATTGGAAATTTTATTAAGTTCTACAGCACCGATGAAAGACTTTGTGTCTACAAACCATGAAACGCCGTCAACAAAAGCAACGAGAATATTAGCCATGACCAAGATGTTATATATTCTTTGGTCGGTAGTCTCGTAAGTTTTGCGCTTCGAATTGTTGATCAGGATAATGATCAGGATAATAAGGCTAAAGATGTCGAGCATTAAGTTTGTAAAATGATACATAGTTTTCACCATTCTAGAAAAGCTTAGAAGTATAATATTAAAGCCGTTTGCATAAAAATACCACGATTATTTCTAGATTTTCAAACAGGAAACTTTATTTTTTTATCGGGTGATGACTTAATCAACCGATTTTAGGTTCTTTTAATAACGCTATTGCGTCATCTGGAGGTATCGGTCTGCTAATCAAATAGCCTTGAATTTTATCACAATTATGCACCTTCAAATACTGCTTTTGGCTCTCTGCTTCCACGCCTTCCGCAACAGTATATTGACCGATGCGATGCGCCATTGAAATTATGTCGCCCGTAATAGCTTTTTCTGGAAGATCATATAATAAGTGGTCGACGAAAAATTTATCTATTTTTAGACAATCTACATCTAATTCTTTTTCCCTTGCTAAAGAAGAGTAGCCAGTTCCAAAATCATCAATTGCGATGACGAAACCCGCACCTTTTAGTTCTCTAATAATACTATTAATTACTCTGTAATCTTGCGCTAAAACCGATTCGGTAATTTCAAGTACAATTTTGCTAGGATTAATTCTCATCGTTTTTACCAAATCCAATAAGCGCTCATTAAAACCAATTTTTAACAATTGAATTGCCGAAACATTGATTGCAACAGAAACCGAATCAAAACCGCTTTCCCTCAACCTATTAGCGAAATTAAAAGCTTCGATGATAATAATATCTCCTAACGGAACAATAAGTTTTGACTTTTCAGCAATCGGAATAAATTCTGTTGGGGAAACGATACCTAGCTTCTCTGTTTTAAGTCGCGCAAGTGCTTCAAAACCACTGATTTTTTCTGTCGTTAAATCAAGGATTGGTTGGAATGTCAAAAATAACTCGTGTTTCGAATTGTTATCTTGCGCAATACGCATTAGTTCTTCCCTAATTTCACTTTCTCTTTCCACCATTGCTTCTAATTTTTCATCAACCAAACATATACCAATGTCTTTACCAAAACCATTCATGGCTTTTTCAGAAGCAATCAATAAAAGTTTGGATATTCTATCTATGTTTGCTTTTTGATAGTGATTTAATTCCATAATGCCGATGCCGGCTCCGATTCTTTCTAGCTTTAGGAACTGATCTAATTCTTCGGCAACTGCCTGAGCAAAATTAATTAAATCATCCTTGGTTTCATAGTTTCTAATATAAAAGAGGAAGCGGTTTTCAAATGTTATAAATAAGTCACAGTTTTCGTTTGTGAATCGTTCTAAACACTCGGCAGTTTTTTTGATCACTTTTAACGTGTAGTTATAGCCATGATTAGCTGTTAAAACGTGAGTAGTACTTAGATTAACAACTATTAAAGATTTTTTTACGCCTTCCTTTTCCACTATGTCACGTTCGAGAGTCATTTCAAAATATGCTCGATTATATAATCCGGTAAAATTATCATGGATGCTCAAATATCTGAGGTGATTTTCCATTTCTTTACGATCGGTAATATCTAGAATAATGCCCTCTAACGCTTCGACTTGACCATCTTCTTTATAAACTCCCTGGCCATACTCTAATACCCACTTCTTTTCACCAGTTGCAGTTGTAATTTCATATTCAAATTTGAAAGATCTTTTGTCATTTAAAATGGATTGCCATTCTTCCCACAAAGCTTCGCGATATTCTGGGCTAATAATATCGTTAAATGCTTTTTCGCGATTATCAATAAAAGTTTCTGGATTATATCCAGTTAATTTGTAACAGCCATTTGAAACAAATTGCATCGTCCAATTATGGTCATAACTGCAGCGAAAAGCCATACCAGGTAAGTTTGAAAGTAATACTGTTTTGCTTCGTTCGCTTTCAATTAAAGCCTTTTCAAACTCTTTTCGCGCGGTTACATCTCTTAATAGGAAAATATAATTATTGTTGTTGCCTGTTTCTAAAACAAGACGGGCAACAATTAATCTGGCCCATACAATTGAACCATCTGGTCTAATAAATCTTTGTTCCAAAGAAAACCTTCTTTTTTCTCCTGATAAAATTTTCTCAAACAACATTAGGTCTTGTTGGTAATCATCTGGATGAACAAGCTTTTTAAGTGTCATCTTTTTAAGTTGTTCTTTATTCCGACCAGTAATTTGTTCGAAAGTCGAATTGATTACAGAGAAGGTATTTTTACCGATATCGAACGGAATGTCACTATATGATATAGCAATGCCGATTGGTGCTTGTTGGATAATTGTGTCATAGGTAATGCCTTGCTGAAAAAACTTTTGATTTTGAAGGTCTTGAATACGAAACAATTCTAAATGGACGTCAATGCGCGCTCTTAGAGAGTCTAAATTGATTGGTTTTCTAATATAGTCAACAGCTCCAAGTTTGAGCCCTTTAATTTCGTTTTCGACTTCGTCGTAGTTGGTTAAGATGATGACACGAATGTTTTTATACTTTTTATCTTGTTTGAGTGCTTCAAGAACTTGAAAACCACCCATATTTGGCATGTTTAAATCTAAAATCATCAAATTGATGGTCGGATATTGTTTTAACATGGACATGGCTTCGACTCCATCGTTTGCCATCACAACGTCATAGTCAATAAGCATTTTTTGGATAATCAAGCGATCGGTTGGCGAATCATCAACCACTAAAATTTTAATCGACATATATTTCCCTCCCTAGTATTGATATTGATGGTCCATTGTTCGATAGTCGGTAATTTCTTCAAGCAATTTTTTCAATTGATGCTTAAAATCCTTAAATAGATAATTTATTTCATCTTCGTTGTTGTTTTCTAAAGCCTTTTGTAATTTCTTAGCTAATTCATATAAGGATTTTGCTCCGATACTGCCCGAACTACTTTTCATTTTATGAATTAATAAAGCGGCTTCATCATAACGCTTTTCTCCAATAGCTTGTGTCAGAGCAAAGGTAGTGTTTTGATTTTCACTTAAATAGATTTCTAAAATTTGTTGATAAAGAGAAACGTTATTTCCCATATTCATTAGCCCCATTCTTGCGTCAAGAATTGCATTATCATCCATGTTTGGAAGTGGACTTTTCGAGATAATGTTTTTTATAGTTTCAAGAAATTTATCTGGATCAAATGGTTTGCTAATGTAATGGTAAATACCATTTTCAGCGCACTGTTCTTTAACTCCCAAAATCACATCGGCGGTAAGTGCAATAATTGGCACATCCGCGGATTGATTCCTAATAATCCTGGCCGCATCATAACCATTCATAACTGGCATATGCAAGTCCATTAAAATTAACCTGATTTTATCAGCATTTTCTTTAAATACATCGACGGCTTCTTGACCATTTTCGACAAGCAAAGAATCAACACCAATTTGTTCTAATAACTTTTTGGCAATAAGTTGGTTAGTTTTATTATCTTCCACTATTAAAGCAAAATTTGCTTTAATAGCATTTTGGATAGTTTTAGTCTCTTGGTGTTTGGGTAAATTTTCGCTAATAGTTTTCTTTTTGAAAATTTCTGAAATGCCATTAAAAAGAATAGATGGAATTATTGGTTTGCCTATGCCAATATCGACACCGTACATATCGAGTTGATCAAACAAATCGGCATGAATAACTGGAAGCAACATAATAAACTTTGGTTTATTAGTGATTTTTTCGTTATTAATAATGACATCAACAAAGGCAAAACCACCTTCTTCTGGAGTGTCATAATCGACAATCAATAAGTCAAAAGATTTAGATAAATTTCCGTCAGCGGTTTGCAGTAAATCAATAGCGGAAGTTTGTGAAGAAGTAAGTTCGCAAGCCAAGCCAAAGGAGTTTAGATAATTGCAAATTAGATTCATATTAGCCGCTGATTTTTCCAAAACCAACACCTTGATGTTTTTCCAGTGTTCACTAGAAAGTGACTTTCTATATATCTCTTCTTTTGCTTTATCAAGCGCAAAAGAAAGATTCACAACAAATGTTGAACCTTCTCCAAGCGTACTGAATATTTGAATATCTCCGCCCATTAGATCAACGAGATTTTTGACTATTGATAAACCTAGGCCAGAGCCACCAAAACGACGAGTAATGCTGCTATCGCCTTGATTGAATGGAACAAATAGTTTCTTGACTTGTTCTTCATCCATCCCAATACCCGTATCTTGAACTGAAAAAGCTAGACGATACACATCATTTTCTATAGAACTTAGTCTAACCTCTAAACATATTTCGCCTTTGTTGGTAAACTTTGCAGCATTATTGAGTAAGTTGAGCAATATTTGTTCTACGCGTTTTGGATCACCTTTAAACCAGGTAGGAACATTTGGGTCTTTTACTAACTTAAAATTGATTCCTTGTTCTTCAATTTTATAGGCAACAATATTTACCACTTCTTGAATCACTTGGTCTAAATCAAAAATTACGTTTTCTAACTCCACCTTTCCCGCTTCAATTTTGGAAAAATCCAAAATGTCATTAATAATACCAAGCATGCTGGAGGAGGCTTGAGTAATTGTATCCGCGTACATTTTTTGTGTTAAAGTGATGTTTGTCTTTTTAAGCAAATACGACATACCTGTAATAGCATTTAAAGGGGTGCGTATTTCATGTGACATTCGCGCCATAAAGCTTGACTTAAAGTTGTTTGCTTCTTCGGCTTCTTTTTTTGCGTTTTCCAAATCTACTTGAACAAGTTGTCGACGATGAACTTCTTTTTTTAAGCGCACTATCCAATAGAAAGATATTGCCAAGACAGCAAAGACTAAGGTTCCTATCATAATGGAAATGCGTATTATTGGACCATAGTTCACTTCCAAATTAAGACCTATCCATTTTTTGTTAATTGCTTGTTTTTCGGTATCCGTTATCGTTTTTAAAGCTTTATTAAAAATACTAACCAATAATGGCAACTCTTTTCTTACCGCAAAATATAAAGACTGGGCTATTTCCGCTTCAAATGAAATGAGTCTTAGATTTGGGATTCCGTTTTGTCGAGTAAGATAATTTGTCGTCGCCAGATTACCAATAAACGCAATTTCTTCGCCGGTTGCAACCGCAGTTAAAGCGGCCTCAACCGAATCAAAAAGGCTTAGATTGATATTTGAATATGACATTAAGTAACTGTGATGCGAACTATTTCTTTGTACAGCAACACTCAAACCATCTAAATCATCAATGCTTGAAATATTTGTCGTTGTATCACGAGTAGCGATAACTCTTTTGAAATTATAATAAGGATCGGAAAAAAGAAAATACTGTCCGCGTTCGGGAGTTATGCCTATTGATGGCAAGGCATCTAAATCGCCATCTACTGCCATTTGGTATGCTTCTGGCCACGTTTTATTTTTTTCAACCTTGAATTTAAGGCCGGTTCTTTGGCTTATTATTGATAAATAGTCGGCGGCAATACCTTTATAATTTCCATCAACATCAATGAATTCAAAAGGAACAAAATTTGGATCAACCCCTAGACGAATCGTAGGATTATCTTCTAGGAAAGATTGTTCTTCTTCGGTTAAATTAATCGTTTGAGTTGGTGTTGAACACGACACCAGCATAGGGACTAACCCAATCAAAATAATAAATGCACCAAAAAATAGACGTCTCTTTATAATTTTACTTTCTAAATAACGTCCTAAAAAATGTATCGTTTTACTTTTTTTAAGATTCAAAATACTCATTTCTTTCTCGCGAGGCTAAACGAGCAATCTTATCATTATATGAATGTAACTACCAATAATTATATATTTTATATGCATACATTACTACAAATAAGCCACTAAACCACTTCTTTTTTGACATTTTTTACTTTTTCAAACTGTATATAGTTAGACACATTGTAAAAATATTAAATTGATATACTTGCAGTTATAAATAATCGACACTAATTACCCTACTTAACCTTATAACTGGCAATATTATTGATAGAAAACTTTCACAAAAATGTTTATAATGAGATATTATTAACTAGTATGATTTCCGAGAAAATTTTATTCAAAATAAAAAGCAGAAAGTTTTGGTTAGAAATTGTTTTAGGTGTCTTGGCTTTTGTTTTGCCTCTCGTTGTTCTTCTTATTTTGTTTGCAATGAATGGCTACCATTTAACTGGGCGTTTTGGAACAACAATCGTGATGTTTGACATGCAAAGCCAATACATTTCGTTATTGCGAGATTTTAGAGATTTATTAATTAGCGGACGAAGTATTGTCTACACCACTAACAGAACATTCGGCGGCGACTATCTTTCTATTTATACTTTTTATTTGGCTTCGCCATTTAATTTATTAACTGTCTTCCTAAAAGAAGCGGACTTACCAGCATTTTTTGCCTGGTCGAATATCGTAAAGATGTCTTTGGCGTCTTTGAATATGTATTTGCTTTTAAAGTTTTCCTCTAAAGAAATGAAAATTGGTTATGTGGGTTTTGGTTTTGCTTATGGGTTAATTTCTTATTCACTTGTAGAAATGCATAACTTTATGTGGCTTGACTGCGTGATGATTTTTCCATTAATTATTTTAGGAATTAAGTATCTAGAAGAAGGCAAATTTCACTGGATCTATGCATTGTCACTGGCTTATGCCTTATTAACCACTTGGTATTTAGGAGCGTTGGTTTGTATTTTTGTTGTCTTATTCGTTCTTTATCGCGTTTTTGCAATAGAAGGTGGGGACAAAAATCAAATTGCATTTTTATTAAGGTTTGCTACTTCATCATTAGTGGGTGGCTTACTTGCTGCTTCTTTTTGGATTCCAGCTTTTGCTCATTTATCAGGCACCAAAGCTACTGGCGCGATGCCATATGATTCGATTTTCTTCCCAATTTCGATGTTTTTCTCTGGTTTTTTAACTAATAACTTCGTTGATCCATATCAACTAACTATAAATAGTGGTTATGCAACCATGTTTACTTCGGTCATCACTTTAGTATTTTTTCAACTATACTTCTTAAACAAGAGTTTCTCAAAAAATGAGAGGTATTCAGCACTTGTCTTGTTTATCGTCTTTTTCTTTATCATGTCATCAAATCAATTAAATGCGCTTTTCCATGGTGGACAAGAGCCTACTTGGTTCCCGGCTAGATATTCCTTCATTGTCGGTTTTTTTGTTTGTTATATCGGTGGATTATCATTTTCAAAGATGGACAAACTATCAACAAACAATGTATATGTTCCACTATTTGTAGCTGTTGTTGTTCTTTTAGTCGCTAATTTTGTACCGAACAAATTCATCGAAAATTTTGGCGCAAAATATTATCAGCCAAATGTTTTGGGCGTTGCACTTTATTGTCTTTGCTTAGCGCTTGTCGCGCTATATTTATCCATCAAGGATGTGAGACATAAATATATAAAATATATGGAATTAGTAATGTCTATTATTATAATTGCTTTAATTGTTGTATCTTCCTCCGATGGAGCTAACCGCGTACTTTCCGTTTACAGACAATTTAATTATGGCCAGCCGTATGATACTTATGTCTCGGATAGACTTTATGAAGACGGAATTAACAAAATTAAAGCTCTCGAACCCGAGGCTAATTATCGTATGGAATTGTTAGTCAATCGTCCAGGAAATTATAACGAGGTTAATAACAATCCAATGTTTTATTCGTATAGTGGATTAAATCACTTCTCTTCCACCTCTAAACGAGCAGTCACAGAGTACTTACAAAAGCTTGGTTACCACAACAACACTTTTTTTGAAAAATTCGATGGTGGCTCCACCTTAGCTGTCTCAAGTTTGTTAGGACTAAAATATCTCATTGACGATCCAAGTGTTGTGACAACTAATCGCCCACTATATCAAAAGCAATATCCTTTTGAACAATTGACCAACATTACATCTGAAGACAAAGAACTGAATTTTTATAAAAATAATTACGCAATACCTTTGGGGTTCGCCGCGAATGAAATGGACTTGTATGTTGCGGAAGGAACTTACGTAGAAGGACATGGTGACCATATTTATTGGTTTGATCATTTTGAGTATCAAAACGAAATATTTAAAACGTTAGTCAGCGATGTGTTAGACGACGACAATAAGCAAAAGGATATTTTTGTACCTTTAG
>JAAYCD010000016.1 GCA_012744375.1 Erysipelotrichaceae bacterium
CTTAAGTCAAGTCTTAAGCGACAGCACATACTACGCACATCGCTAGGTTCCATATCGCTATTGATATAGTTAGAGAAATAAGGAGTCCCATATTTAGAGGTCATTTCAAATAACAATTGGTTATTTAAAGTATCTGACCAGTCAAAATTATTGGTGATAGAATAAGTTGGGATAGGATATTGGAATCCACGGCCATTGGCGTCTCCTTCAATCATCACTTCAATAAAAGCTCTGTTGACCATATCCATTTCTTTTTTACAATCTTTATATTTGAAATCCATTTCCTTGCCACCGACAATCGCATTTAATTCAGCAAGGTCATTTGGCACGGTCCAATCTAGAGTGATATTAGAGAACGGAGCTTGTGTTCCCCAACGGCTAGGTGTATTCACACCATAAATAAAGGATTCAATGCATTTCTTCACTTGTTCATAAGAAAGATTGTCTGCTTTTACAAATGCAGATAAATAAGTATCAAAAGAAGAAAATGCTTGAGCGCCAGCCCATTCATTTTGCATAATACCTAAGAAATTCACCATTTGGTTACAAAGGGTGGCAAGGTGTTTTGCTGGAGCAGAAGTGATTTTTCCAGGAATACCACCAAGACCTTCTTGGATCAATTGTTTTAGAGACCAACCAGCGCAATAGCCTGTTAGCATCGAAAGATCATGAAGATGAATGTCTGCATGGCGGTGTGCCTTAGCAATTTCTTCATCATAAAGTTCTGTAAGCCAGTAGTTTGCAGTAATGGCACCTGAGTTATTTAGAATCAAACCACCCACAGAATAAGTCACGGTGGAATTTTCTTTAACACGCCAGTCGTTGACTTTCACATAACTATCGACTAGTTCTTTATAATCAAGAACAGCAGATTTCATATAGCGGATTTTTTCGCGTTGCTTACGATATAAAATGTAAGCCTTGGCCACTTCTTCGTAACCAGCACGTTGTAATACACTTTCCACACTATCTTGAATTTCTTCAACAGTAATTTTGCCGTCTTTTACTTTAGGGGCATAGTCGGCAGTGACTTTTAGCGCAAGCAAGTCAATGATGTCGTTATTAAAATCAATGTTTAAAGCTTCGAAAGCTTTAATGATGGCGTCGCTGATTTTTGAAATGTTAAAATCAACTGTTTTGTTGTCTCTTTTTACAACTTGATACATATTGTGTTCTCCAAATAAATCTTAAATACTGTTTATTGCTCGACATTGGGTGTTAGGAACATATTTTCGAGCTATTTTCTGATAATGAATCATTTTTTCAGCGTTTGGGGAATGAAGACCGCTTTGAATTACGTCTCCTAAATCCGCGAATTGCTGAAGATAATAAGTGCTGTCACCTTGAATCCATTGAGCCATGGCTTCTATATCACTTTCAGAATGAAAGTCATCTACAATCGTGGATCTAATTTCGTAAGGGACAGCTTTTGAAAGTAAAAACGAAATACTTTCATTTATTTTATCGATATTAAAATTCGATATTCCTGCGGTGGAAGCGTATTTTTGTGGACTATTCTTGAGATCCATCGCAACATAGTCAACTAATCTTTGATTGACTAACTGTTTTAATTGAGTCGGAATAAATCCATTAGTATCCAATTTTATTAAAAAGCCTAGCTCTTTTATTTTCTTAATAA
>JAAYCD010000068.1 GCA_012744375.1 Erysipelotrichaceae bacterium
ATGTCTTCGACGGCCCCCTTTCTTTCCAGGGCCAAAGAAAGTAGGCAAAGAACGCCCTGGGAGCCCCACACTGGCTTTTCTGTTCGCACTTCCACCCGCAGAGCGGCCAAAAACTCGAAGACTCGAATCCCGCATATTGCGGGAGCCGCGGAAAATAAGAGCGGGTGCGATTTTGCATAGTGCCGATTCCGCATTTTCTTCGCGCCTGTTCTACAAAATCTTTTTGAGTGCCTGAAACAGTCCTTCAGGCATTCTATGAGAAAAACGCAGATTAGTTAATCACAAACCGAAATAAGATTTCTTTTGGTTGTGGACCATTACTATCATACTGTGTCGTATCACATGGTTCCCAGATATCTTGCTTCTCAAACTGGAAAAATACAGTAGATGATGAATCAATATTGGTTAATGATGGATCCTTTCTAAAATTAAAACACCGATATAAATATGCACCATCTTTCAGAATGAATATTGAGTCGCACGACTCAATATTCAACGAAAAGCTTGTCACACCAGCATCAAAACCATTGTAACCAGAATAAATATGAAGTTCGTCTCCCCTATGTAGCGCAGTGTCAAGCAGTGTATCGATTTCAAAGGGGACATCATTCTGAGTTACCCCGATGATTTTAATTTCTGCATTAGAATTGTTGACAATATAGTAACTATATGTCGTCCAACGATCAATATCAGTTCCGCAACCTAGTATTATGAAACACATTGGAATGAACAGAAATCTAATCATTTGTAACCTCTTGATATTTAAAATTGGTTCAAGTATGTATCTCTTGAAGTAACGGATACACCTGCAGGTAACGGAAGTGCCTTAATTTCATTTTTAAAATCATTGACAGACTTGCATCCAGATTTCTTTAAAATACCTTCAATTTGCTGTAACGTATAGCCAGAAACAGGGTCGTCTAACGGACTGGCCCAAGTTTTAGTGTTTCTTAACATTAGAACTTGGGCCTGTTAGTAGCCTGTTTTCCCACCGGTTGCCTTTTGTGAATGGACGCACACTTTAAGATCCGCCTCGCGTTAATAAAAGCTATATATATATAAAACTAAACAGTACCAGTTTATTGACCACAACGTCTTGCGTATACATGACGTTTGCTGGAAGCTTTGCGGAAGCAAATGTGGCGAAGCCCGTAGCGATAGCGGAGCATGTATTCGCTGTTGTTTGGCTGTAGGGTTTTACTGCAAGGCCTACAAACCAGGGCCATGGACGGCCCTGCTACAACTAGTTAATTTTCTTCATCTTCTGGATAAGGCATAGGGGCAACAGAAACCCACCCTTCTCGATCAGGCGCGTTATATCCGGTACTTATGGAACCATCTTCAGTTGAAATAACATTAGCCCCTCTATGAATAAAAGCACGAATCACAGTTTTTCTTGGATGATCCTGATCTGTCTTTGCTGCACTAACAATTGCAGTGAATGTTCCTGACGAGGCATCTGGTTGTGACTTTAATCTTTGACCTAACCAACGGTCAAGTAATTCTGTAGAAACATTATGCCTCGATCCATGGTGTGGGATTTGGATTCTATTAATTCCTGGTAAAGTCAAACCAACATTAGGTGCATAATCAGCAGCTTCATTCAATGCCAATCTTCCAGCATCAGCAGTTAGAAGGATTTTCTCACCACATAAATTTGCATACTGTACGACACTCATATTGTTTTCTGCGCTTGTATCATCTTGTGGGAATGTTTCTTGTCCCCATGCTGCTCTGATATATGCTATTGCATTTTCAACCATCACACCTGCAGTTCTTAGCAAAGAAGATGAAAATGACTCTACTGAATCTGGAGTTTTATCAGATTCGACAACAAGATCTAAATAAGTAGATTTTGATGGTGCCAGCACAGTAAAATGACCTATTTTAGAACCTTGAAAAGGCGCATAAATTGGAACTTTTTTATCTTTTGCTAATTCTTCAAGTGCAACAAGGTTGGGGTACAGATCTTTAAGCCGTTTAATAAGATTGTCAACATTAGTAAACCGGCTAAAACGATCAATCAATTCATCTGCGTATAACCAAGGTCTAAGCATCCAAAGAGCACCAATTTTATAATTATCAAAGAGCTTTCGTAAGCCTCCAGAGTGATCACCGTCAGAGTGGCTAACGACAACCGAGTCAATAAATTTTGGTGCATTATAGTATTTGTTAATATGTTCTACAAGTGAATCTCCAGTATCTTGAAATCCACCATCTGTGACATGGATAAAGGTTTCTCCTCCTACCTGATATCGAATCGGTATTGCATCTCCACTTTTTTTTGACTCAACATCTAAGAAGTCGATTTCGAAGAAGTCAGGCATCTTTATCTCCTTCACTTTTTCTGAATTGATTTACACGTTTTGTTATATAATTATTTTGTTTTCTGTATGAAAAAAGGAACAGAATCAGCAATCCAATAACTGTAACTTCTGCATTCCATTTATTAATTTGAGGTAAACATGTTGAAATCCGTTCATATACTTTCAATAATATTAGTAATAAAAATAAAGAACAAAATGTGCGATACATATTGTTAGATTCAGATAAAATCTCTAATTTATCATCTTTTTTGGAGGCTGAAACGAAATCGGGGTAATGAGAGAAATGGACAAAATTAGTCGACTTTAGAAGCGGTTCGATTATAATTGATCCGATCCGGCTGATTACAAGCCCGATAAAATAATATAGGAATACACCATTAATAATATCCTTCTGTAACAAGTGAAACGATGTAAACGTCTCAACGAGAATAGAAAATATAATGCCAGGTAAAAGATAATTAAAGATGTTATATGATGATAGTTTGCCAAGAAGGTCCTTCATTTAACCTCCAAATAAATTTATAATTTTAATGAATTTTCGTTTTTTTACCCCACACGACGTGGGGTATTGGCCTTGCATTGAAACCCTATTGCAAACAACGGGCTCGGGCACATATGCTGTTTGTGAAGCGCTTTGGCTGAACAAATGGCATATTGCCCGTGTTG
>JAAYCD010000078.1 GCA_012744375.1 Erysipelotrichaceae bacterium
CACATTATCGGAGTGTATCCAGAAGTGATCGCTGACAATCTTTCATATTTTGAACCTATGCTTAAAATGGATACCTCTTTAGATTTGTTACAATTAATCCCTATGATTAAAGATTACATTATTGCAAAAGAAGACAAAAAAGCGATACAACCTAAAGTGGTGGCATTAAAAAAAGATATTGTTGAATATGAATCTATTGCCGATTTTATTTATAAAAAGATGACTTATGCCGGGCTAATTGATCGTAGTACGGTATTAAATGAAAAAGATTTAAAAATCTTGAAGCGATTAGTGACTATGGAACTAACCGCCCTTAAAAAGAAAAAATAGGATAGAAGTGATGCCGATAAAGCGGGCATCACTTTTGTTGAATAGTATTCAATTGCCTTTAAAATTACCGAATCATTCAGTCAAAAAATACCGATTTCCGTTGTAAACGCGCATACATGAACGTATAATAATTACGTTATTTAGGAGGGATTTTTTCATGTCCGAAATCAAAAAGAAAATGGTATCTGTTGACGGCAATACTGCCGCCTCGTTAGGTTCTTATAACTATATCGAAGTCGCAGGCATTTATCCGATTACTCCATCTTCTCCAATGGCGGAAAACGTTGACGTTTACGCTTCTCAAAATCGCAAAAACTTCTTTGGCTCGGTTGTCAAAGTGAGCGAAATGCAATCTGAAGCTGGTGCCGCAGGTGCGGTGCACGGTGTTTTACAAGCTGGTGGCCTAGCCGCTACATATACCGCTAGCCAAGGTTTGTTATTGATGTTACCAAACATTTACAAATGGGTTGGTGAATTTTTACCTGCAGTCTTACATGTTTCTGCAAGAAGTTTAGCCACTCGTAGTTTGTCAATCTTTGGTGACCACCAAGATATTTACGCCGCTCGTCAAACTGGTGTAGCGATGATTTGTTCTAATTCGGTGCAAGATATTGCTGATTTAACAAACGTTGCTCACTTATTAGCCATTGATGCTTCATATCCAGTACTCCATTTCTTTGATGGCTTTAGAACTTCTCATGAAATTCAAAATGTCGAAATGCTCGATGATGGCGAATGGAAAAAAGTTTTACCAATGGATAAGGTTGAAGCGTTCCGTCAAAGAGCTTTAAACCCACACACCCACCCAGTTACACGTGGAGGTGCAGAAAACGATGATATTTACTTCCAAGGACGTGAAGCCCAAAATAAAAAAGTTGAAGAAGTATTAGACACCGCAATTAAATATTTTGATGTCGCTTCCAAATTAACTGGCCGTCATTATGCTCCGTTTGTTTATTATGGTGATAAAAATGCCGATCGCATTATCATCGCCATGGGTAGTGTGACTGAAACAATCACTGAGGTCATTGATGACTTAAGCAAACAAGGCGAAAAAATCGGTCTTGTCAAAGTCCATCTCTATCGTCCATTCTCTGCAAAACACTTATTAGATGTTTTACCAAAATCCGTGAGAACAATCGCGGTTTTAGATAGAACTAAAGAAGCTGGTTCTCCAGGCGAACCTTTATATCAAGATGTTTCTACAGTGCTCAAAGCTGCTGGATTAGATGTCGAAGTATTGGGTGGCAGATATGGTTTATCTTCAAAAGACACACAACCAAAAGATATGAAAGCTGTCTTCGATTTCATGAAGGCTGACAATCGTTGGAGTGGTTTCACCGTTTCTATCATTGATGATGTTACGCACTTAAGTATTCCGGTTGATGACAACTATCATATTAAAGGTGAATATACTTCCTGTTTGTTCTATGGTTTAGGTTCCGATGGTACCGTTTCTGCGAATAAGTCTTCGATTAAAATTATCGGTGATGCGACTGGCCAATATGCGCAAGCCTATTTTGCCTATGACTCTCGTAAAGCCGGTGGCGTTACTCGTTCACACTTAAGATTTGGTAACAAACCAATCCATAGTTCCTATTACGTACAAAATGCTGACTTCGTGTCTTGTTCTATCGATTCTTATTTATTTAAATTCGATATGTTGAAAAATGCGAAAAAAGGCGCAAAATTTTTACTCAATACCGATATGGACGATGAGACTTTATTAAAAGTCATGCCAAATCGCGTTAAATATCAATTAGCGAGCAAAAATATTAAATTCTTTGTTATTAACGCTAACAAGATTGCTGAAGAAGTTGGTATGGGTAGACACACCAACACTATTCTCCAAGCCTCCTTCTTCTATCTCTGTCCAGAAATTATGCCTTATGATGAAGCTAATAAGTGGATGAAGAAATTCGCTGAAAAATCTTATTCTAAGAAGGGTCAAGAAGTCGTCGAGATGAACTGGAAAGCCATTGATGCTGGTACAGAGGGCTTAAGAGAAGTGAAAGTCGATCCAGCATGGAAAGAATTGTCACCAAAAGCTGAAGTTGTTCTCACTGGTGATGACTACTTTGATAACTATGTCGCCATTATTGGTAATCTTGACGGTGATAACTTACCAGTCAGCAAATTCTTAGAATATGAATTAGCCGATGGCACGATGAATAACGACATCACTTTCAAAGAAAAACGTTCTATCGCTGATAAAACGCCATTATGGCACAAAGAAAATTGTATCCAATGTAACCAATGTGGTTTCGTCTGTCCTCACGCCACCATTCGTCCAGTGTTAATGGATGATGAAGAATTAGCCAAGGCTCCAGAATTTGCTCGTGATACATTAGATGCTATTGGTCCAGGCTTACAAGGCTTAAAATTCCGCATTCAAATTTCCACTCGCAACTGTGTTGGCTGTGGCCTCTGCGTTGCTGAATGTTTGGCTAACAAAAACGGCAAAATTGCCCTTGAAATGGTTGATGCAAAAACGCAATTCCATCAACAAGAAGCCGCCGACTATTTATTCAAACACGTCACATACAAAGCTGATAGATTACCAGCTGCTATGTTAAATACTGTTAAAGGTATTGGCTTCATGATGCCTTATATGGAAGTAAGTGGTGCATGTGCGGGTTGTGGTGAAACTCCATATTATCGTTTAGTGTCACAACTATTCGGTAAGGATATGCT
This sequence comes from Erysipelotrichaceae bacterium, assembly GCA_012744375.1. Taxonomy (GTDB): domain Bacteria; phylum Bacillota_I; class Bacilli_A; order RFN20; family CAG-826; genus RUG14515. The sequence continues at coordinate 3,025 of JAAYCD010000078.1, forward strand.
CGTTGCTAATGCAACCGGTTGTTCTTCCATCTATAGTGCTTCTACCCCATTAACTCCATTCTGTACCGATAAAGAAGGTCAAGGTATTGCTTGGGCTAACTCCTTGTTCGAAGACAATGCTGAATTTGGTTATGGTATGAGAATTGCCACTGACGTCAAACTCCGCCATGCAGTTGAAATCTTAACCGCCGCAAAAGAAAGAGGCGTCGAAGAAGCTCTTGCACTGAAGATTGATGAATATCTCACCAATATGAGAGATCGTCAAGCGATGCGCAAAATCGTTCCAGAACTTGTTAACTTAATTAAAGAAAGTAAAGATGAACAAGTTAAAGAAGTCTTAGTTTATGAAAGAGACTTAGCCGATAAATCCGTTTGGATCATCGGTGGCGATGGTTGGGCTTATGACATCGGTTACGGTGGCTTAGATCACGTTATCGCTAATGAAGAAGATGTTAACATCTTAGTCTTAGATACTGAAGTTTACTCCAACACTGGTGGCCAATCCTCCAAATCCTCACAAACTGGTAGTATTGCTAAGTTTACTGCTGGAGGTAAAATTACCGCTAAGAAAAACCTCGCTCTTATCGCGATGAGTTATGGCAATGTTTATGTCGCCCAAATCGCCCTTGGTGCTAACCCATTAGCTTCCATCAAAGCAATTAAAGAAGCGGAAAGCTATCCAGGCCCATCCTTAATTATTGCCTATTCTCCATGTGCGACTCATGGTATTAAAGGTGGCTTATCTAACTCCCATAGACAAGAAAGATTAGCCGTCGAATGTGGTTACTTCCCAATCTTCAGATATGATCCAAGAAATCTTGCTGCTGGTAAACCAGCATTAACGATTGATTGCAAAGAACCTGATTACAGCAAGTTCAAAGAATTCGTCATGACTGAAACAAGATTCTCGCAATTACCACACATCACTTCTCCAGAAGCGGCAGATGAACTCTTAACAAAGAGCGCAAATTACGCCAAAGATAGATTCGAACGCATTAAAAAATTCGGCCTCTAATCTAAAAAAAATACAAAAATCGGTGCTTAGGCGCCGTTTTTTTATGCACACAAAATATATTTACATAGTTACACATTTTTTATATAATAATCTCGTAGGTTAAAGGAAAAACGAATATGAAAAAAGATTTAAGAGAAGTCGAAGCTCTCGCACAAATCATCATTGAATACGCTTTAGTATACAAAAATATCGCCAATTTACCATGCGGTTATATATCAGTCAAACAAATTAGCGGTCACACCTATTGTTATCGCCAATGGAGAGAAGGAGATAAAATTATCTCACAATACGTTCCTGAAGCCTTACTCTCGAGTGTCAAAAGACAGATTGCCGTTCGTAAAGAAAACGAATCTTTATTAAAAGAAATCAAAAAAGATTTAAAAAAAGTAACACGTAAAGTTGTCAAAAGCGGTTTATTAACTGAAGCGGAAGTCATTGCCGTAATTGAAGGTGCAATTGCGGGCGCTGATGTGCATGCCGAAATTGAAAAGCTCTTAACCAACTAACACTATCACGCCATGAATCGACTTGTCGTACTTTCGGGCGTTCCTGGTAGCGGGAAGAGTTATTTTTCGAAGACTCTAAAAACTAAAAGGTATACGCATTTATATATCATTAGTAGCGACCAATTGCGGGCGCTTATTTTGCATAATCAGCAAAATTTATCCGAAGATGCTTTAATTTGGAAAATATTTTATGGTTTAGCAAAAACTTTTAGTGTTGACCATAATGGTTTGGTTATTCTGGATGCCACCCATACTTTAAAAAAGTATCGTTATGCAAACGTCAAACAATTTCGTAAGTTATATGATGAAATCGATTTAATCGTTTTTAATATTGATAAACAAACCGTGCTTGAGCAAAATATGCGTCGGCTTCATCCAATACCAGAAGACAAGTTACTTGGGATAATCGATAGTTTTGAAGATCCCGACGAAGAAGAACAAGCCTTTTTCGATCACATTTATTACGTGACTGGACATGACGTCCAAGAAATTATCAAAAACTACATCGAATAAATATTGCCAATTTCAATTTAAAAACTATAATGAATGTGCACTATTTCGGGACGTAGCGCAGCTTGGTAGCGCACTTCCTTGGGGTGGAAGGGGTCGTCAGTTCAAATCTGATCGTTCCGACCAGAAAAAAGAAAATTGTTCCCTCCGGGGAACTTTTTTATACATTGATTCATTTTAGTGGTAATATTTGATAAAATATCAAAATCAGTATGGAAAAGAAAATTATTATTAAAGGGGCGAGAGAAAACAATTTAAAAAACATTGATCTTACCCTACCAAAAGAAGCACTCATCGTTTTTAGCGGTTTATCGGGAAGCGGTAAATCCACTTTAGCGTTCGACACAATTTTTGCCGAAGGGCAACGACGTTATATGGAATCTCTTTCAAGTTATGCTAGACAATTTTTAGGTAATTTTGATAAACCTGATGTCGATGCAATTGAAGGTTTATCCCCCTCAATTGCGGTTGACCAAAAATCAGTCTCGCACAATCCTAGAAGTACTGTTGGTACTGTAACAGAAATATATGACTATTTAAGACTTTTGTATGGGCGAATTGGAATTCCTTATTGCCCAGAACATCATCAACCAATTATATCTTTTTCAGTGACGATGATGACTGATATCGTCATGAAATATCCTGAAGGAACAAAAATTCAATTATTAGCCCCAATAGTTCACGCAGAAAAAGGCACACAAAAAGAAGTATTAGAAAAAATTAGAAAAGATGGTTTTAATCGTGTTCGGGTAGATGGCACGATTATGACACTAGAAGAAGTGCCGGCTTTAGAAAAAAATACTAAACATAGTATCGATATAGTCGTCGACCGTTTAATCGTCAAACCAGAATCGCGTTCTCGTGTTTTTGAATCAATTGAAACTGTGCTAAATTTCTCTAAAGGAATTTTAGTCATTTTAAGTGAAATTGAAGAAAGAGTATTGTCCGATAAACACACATGTCCAATATGTGGTTTTTCTGTTCCACGCGTCGAACCACGACTATTTTCCTTTAACTCACCTTTAGGGTTTTGTCCTGAGTGCAAAGGTTTGGGAATGAAACGCGAAGCTGATCAGAGAAAAATTATCCCTAATCCAAGATTAAGTATTCGCAGTGGGGCGATTAAACATTATGCGAATATCGTTGATACAACTAACCTAGAATGGCAAGAGTTTGCTTTGCTATGCTCTTTATATAACATCCCGCTTGATAAACCTTGGAAAGATCTTTCTCCCGAACAACAAAAAATCGTCCTTTTTGGTTCGCCACAAATCCATCAATATACACTTCGTTCTTCAAGTGGCAACACCAATCATCGTCACCAGTATATTGAAGGTATTAAAACAAAACTCGAAAGATTATATAGTGAAACGACATCCGATTGGATGAGAGAATATTATGAAACCTATATGTCTGATCGTGAATGTACGACATGTCATGGTCGGCGACTTAATCCCGCTGCTTTGAGTGTATTAGTCGATAACAAAAACATTTATGAAATTTCGAGTTTACAACTTAAAGAACTGAAAGTATGGGCTAAAAACTTGCCCGCTCATTTAAATGAAGAAGAAAATAAAATCGCTGACTTAGTTTTAAAAGAAATAAGTAGCCGTACTTCATTCCTTTGCGATGTTGGCTTGGAATATTTAACTTTAATGAGACTAGCTATGACCTTAAGCGGTGGTGAAAGTCAAAGGATTCGTTTAGCCACCCAAATCGGCAGTAAATTAACTGGCGTTTTATATGTGATGGATGAACCTTCAATTGGCTTACATTCTCGCGATAGTGAAAAGCTCATTAAAACGATGAAAGAAATGCGTGATATTGGCAACACTTTAATTGTGGTTGAACACGATGAAGAGATGATAAGAAATGCTGATTATGTCGTCGATATTGGTCCAGGAGCAGGTATTCATGGTGGCGAAGTGGTCGCTGTTGGTACGCCGCAAGAAATTGCTGAAAATTTACAAAGCATTACTGGAGCATATTTATCTGAAAGAAAATATATTCCAATACCAAAAGTCCGTCGAACTGGAAATGGAAACTTCATCAAAATAGAAGGTGCAACTTGTCATAATTTGAAAAATGTTAGTGTGAAAATTCCACTTGGTGATTTTGTGGCAGTGACTGGTGTATCGGGAAGCGGAAAATCTTCACTTATTAATCAAACTCTTTTTAATCACTTAAAAGCTTATTTTGGCGATGAACAAGTGCAAGCGGGAGAAGTTAAATCAATTAGTGGATTTGAAAACATTGATAAAGTTATTGATATTACCCAAGAACCTATTGGTAGAACGCCAAGAAGTAATCCTGCAACATACGTTAAATTGTTCGATGATATTCGTGCTTTGTTTGCTGAAACAATAGAAGCTAAAGCTAGAGGTTATAGTAAAGGTAGATTTTCTTTTAACGTCGAAGGTGGCAGATGTGAAAAATGCGGTGGTGCAGGTGTAACGCGTATTCCGATGAACTTCCTGCCCGATGTTTATGTTAAATGTGATGCCTGTCAAGGCAAAAGATATAACGAAGAAACATTACAAGTTACTTACAAAGGTAAAAGCATTTATGACGTTTTAGAAATGACGATTGAAGATGCACTTAAATATTTTGCTAATCGTCCACGTCTAATGAAAAAAATCCAAACATTATTTGATGTTGGTTTGGGTTATATTAAGCTTGGTCAACCAGCGACGACATTAAGTGGCGGTGAAGCGCAACGCGTTAAACTAGCTGCTGAATTACAAAGAAGAGCGACTGGGAAAACGCTTTATATTCTCGACGAACCAACCACTGGTTTACATACGGATGATGTTAAGCGACTATTAGTAGTTTTACAAAGAATTGTTAATAATGGTGACACAGTGCTGGTGATTGAACACAATCTCGATGTTATCAAAGTCGCCGATTATGTGATAGACTTAGGTCCAGATGGTGGCGACCAAGGCGGACAATTAGTCGCTACCGGCACCCCGGAAGAAATCGTTAAAAACAAGAAATCTTACACCGGTTTATATTTGCAAAAAGTTTTGAAAAAGGAGCATTACGAATAAGTATGATTATCGCATTAATCTTTATGGTGGCTTTTGCCGCGCTCGCCGGATATGGCATTTATCAAGCAGTGACTTTTATTAAGTCACCTGTCGTAACAAAACAGTTTCGCCCTTTTATTATTAAACAATTAATATTTATCGGCGCCGCTGCAATTGCTTTCTTAGTGATGTCGTTTGGCTTTTACATGTGGCTTGAAGCTAATCCAACTCCACTATATGTCGTTCAATTAGTCGTTGGTGGTTTGCTTTTCCCTAGTGTTTTGCTTATCGCAATAAATAGTTTTATCATTCATTACTATAATAAACAAACACCGCAAGAACTCGATAAGTGGTTATATCGCATCATTTTTATTGGTTTTGCTTCTGCTTTAGTCTTTTTCTTTATTTGGACAAATGGCTTAGCTCCATATTTAACTTATCCATTAATAAATGGTTTTAGTTTTACCGATGGTTTTGTCACTCCTAATGGTCAAGCCCGTCCTAACATCGCTTTTTATGCGTTATGTATTTTAACTGGCGCAATATTAGTTTATTTTCTTTGTGATCACTATATGTATAAAGAATATGGTGAACACGGTATTTTAGAATCGACCTTTATTGTCGCCTTCCCAGCTGGCATTATCGGCGCTCGTATTTGGTACGTTATTGGTAACTGGTCGGTAGAGTTTGTCGGTCGCCCATGGTATACCATGTTCCAAGTTTGGGAGGGTGGTTTAACGATTTCAGGTGGCGCAGTAACCGGCATTGTTGTTGGAGCATTATTTTTCCTATGGCGCAATAAGGGAAAATCAATTTTCTTAGGTATTGATATTGTTGTTCCAACCATTTTAATCGCGCAAGCCGTTGGTCGACTTGGCAACTTCTTTAATTGTGAAGTTCACGGATTACCTAGCGATCTCATTTATTGGAAATGGCTTCCTGAAGTCATTTGGCGTAACGC
>JAAYCD010000069.1 GCA_012744375.1 Erysipelotrichaceae bacterium
AAGTTGGTGACGTGTACGGGATTCGAACCCGTGAATGCTTGCGTGAAAGGCAAGTGAGTTGACCGTTTCTCCAACACGCCATAGAGTGGCGCCTACCGTAGGACTCGAACCTACGACCGATCGGTTAACAGCCGATAGCTCTACCGACTGAGCTAGGTAGGCAGCACCAACTGCGCTTTATAAGCGCGGTTTAAATATTATCATCGCCTTTTACCAAAGACAAGATAATTGTTATTTTTTTGATTCAATCAAATTGACGAGGTCTCTAACGGTCTTTAAATCAACGATTTCATCGCTGGAAAACTCAACGTTTAAGACTTCCTCAATCTTAAGCATCGCTTCCACGAGGTCGAGAGAATCTAAACCGATATCATTGAGATTATCTTCGTATTTGATAGCGTCAATGTTTACGCGATCCTTGATGGCATTTTTTACAATTTCTAGTGATTCCATAGCGTAATTATTTTACACAAAATCATATTTCCGTTCAATAGAAGAAAACGGCCTTGTGAGCCGCTTTCCTTTATTGGGCGCTATAACGACTATAACGATTGTCGCTAACGGCTCTAGAAACCTCAGCGCTTACAGAGCTAGATAAGCTTGTAAAAATTGAAGTCAATGTCCCAGCCACAACGCCAAACACCATGATGACTAGAATGATGCCGAGTAATTGTCCTTTAATTTCCGACATATTGTGCCTCCTTTCTATCCATAAAAACCAACGATGGTCATTCTTGTTATAGCGATGACCATTTCCTTTTTGTCAATGATGAGTGGTTGATATGTACTAACGATTGTAAAAGAAATTTTTTCGCCAAATTCAGGTGCTAGATTTGTGTCACATAAAAAATCAACATTGAAGGAACTTTCTACACTATTAATGAAATTTTCATTAATGACTCCGTTTCTTGCAATGAGATAGGAAATGTTGTTCGCTTTTGCATCTAGGGCACTATATGCAGATTGTAGGCCGATTAAATCAGCGCCAAATAAGAAAAACAGAGCAACAAAAATCATCGATAAAATCAAACCAATTTTATAAGACATTAATCACATCTCCTAAAATAGATAAAATCGAAATAGTTAAAGTGATGGTAATTAATCCTGCTCCAATTAATGGATAGACGTACATGCCGGTCATATGTTTTTCTTTTTGCTCCATCAATTGATGATTTCGACTTTTTGCCAACTCATCAAAAACGAGGTGAAACTGGGTCAACTGATTAACATTTTCGCCTTGGTCCACCATTTGAAAAATTGATAGCATCAAACTTGAAGCTGAAATTTGCTGAAAATTATTCGCGAAATTGATAAATGGTTGTACCGATTTATCGAGGTCAATTTCGTTCAGCAAATGGGCAATTTTGTCTTTCATCCACGTAGAACAAAACGGAATTAACATATTAAAAGATTGATAAACATTTTGTCGATTTTGTATATAGATTTCGAAATACGAAATCAAGGTTATTAATTCGTTTTCTCTTTCTTTAATAAGCAGAGCTTTCTTATCTTGATAACTAGATAGAATAAAGTAATTTAAAACTAGTAAGCCTAAGATAGCCAAAATTGCAAAAATGATTTGATTTAGAACAAGCAGCATCAAGCAAACAAAGCTTATTCCTGCAATGTTAATCAGTGTGATTTTCAATATTTCCGTTTTATAGGAAGCGCCGACAAAAAGCATCGTTTCTTTAATTTTCATCTTTTACCCATCCTTCCAAAGTAACGTCAGTCATCCTTTTTATAAGCACATAAATGGAAAAAATAACAAAAACAAAAATAACCACCACTGCGCTTTGAAAAATAATTGTTTTTTTGATTTGGGCATAAAACTGCGAAAGAGCAAAACGCAGTGATGCCATGATACTCAGTGCAATTGTCCACAAAACGGTGAATTCTATTGTTTTTGAACGTTGCACATTTTGGCAATGAATGAGATATTGCTCTTTTAATCGCACTTGATTAATTAGATGCTGACTCATGGTTAATATGTCACCACCTTGTTCACTCCAAAGAGTGACAATATCAAGAAAAATACGATACAAATCAAAAGCAAAATATTTATGTAGATAGGTAAGCTTTTCTGTTTCGCCCATCTCTTTTATGCCGTCGAATATTTCTTTTGTTTCTTGATCTGCTGTTTCATAGCAGCTTTCCATCGCCGCAGTTAGCGATTCTCTAACACTGAGGGCGATTAAATAGCTGTTGATAAATCGATAGCATTGATGGTAGCGACGAATTTTAGTCTGATACTTACTCACTTGTTTCCTAATGTAGAAAAAGAAAAACACCAGTGTGAAAACAAGAATGATTAGCGCGGAAACAATGTTTTCACAAGTGATATAAAGCATGCCGGCGAAAGCAAGTGCGACGATTAGACCAACAAACACCAAGTTCATTTTTGTCCTCTCAAAAAAGTTTGTCGGAAAAGTGGACTTGCTTTGGAAATATCAAGTGATTTCAAAGCTTCATCCGATAACTTCCCATAACAATGGTTTAATCCATCGCTACCATATATTTCTTCCATGCTCTCTTTATTAAGATAGGCAATGGATGAAATGTATCTTTTGACCAAACCATCTGTCGAGTATTGCCGCTTTAAATAAATGTAGAAGCGCAGATGGTAAACAATATCTTGATATACTTCATTAAGCTGAGTTGTTTGGCTATTCATCATCACCATTCTGGTCATGCGCTCAGGCATACTTGTAATATCAAAAGCATGGATGGTCGTAATTATTGGATGGCCAGTTAATGCTGAATTCAAGACATCAAGCATTTCTGCGCCACGTGATTCAGCGACTATCAACCAATCCGGATTACTTCTTAACGCCGTTTTAACAAGTTGCTGGATAGATGATTGTTGACGGTTTTCATCAACTTGCCAAACATTCAAGTCAAGTTGGTTTTGTAAATTCATTTGATCTAGTTCTAAGACATTGTCGATCACAATCACACGGCTATTCGCTCTCATCCTAGTTAACAAATATTTTTGCAATTCGGTTTTTCCGCTGCCAGTTAATCCCCCAATAACGAGTGAAACTTGCGAATGAACTAAGACATCAAGTAAATCCATGATTTCTTGTCCGAAAGTTTGTGCGTTTTGGTTAATCCTTAAATTAGCAGTTGTCAAACGCAATGAGAAGCAAACGCTTTCAGCGTTATTTTTTCGACAAACGCTTTGATGTAATGCATTTAAACGATAGCGGCCGAAGGAAATATCTAATTCTGGTTTTTGAAAAGAAAATTGTTTTTCAGCCAAATTCGCAACTTGACGCAAAAAATCTTTTGCCGTTTGATAAGATATTTTGATTTCGCTTTTTCTTCGCCCATAATTATTGTCCAAATAATAAATATCTTCCCCATTATACGAAATGTCGGTGATATCATCATTTAATAATAAAGGGGCTAGAAATGACTTTTCTAAATAATCGATTAATCTAACTATTTCCATAATTCACCTAATTTCGTAAAACATCGATTTTTGATACTGGTAAGAAAAATCTAAAGTGGCAGTAATATTAATTTTGACCGCTTCTGGTTTATCAGAAAAAGTTATCGCGTGGCTAATTGGATCATAATAAACAATGTCAATATCGTATTCGTCACAATACCGCACAATTGAATAATCAAAATATGAATGCACATTATCAATTAAAATCACTTTATCAAAGTATGGTTTTTGGTTTGGTTCAAGATTGTATAAAACAACCGCCGATTCAAAAATTGACATCGGTATGCCGAGCAACAATCGATTTATGCCGTTTAGTTGATAAGAAATTGCAAATAGATTGAACGACATGACCACCACTAATAAAGCGATAAACATCGTTACCATTATTTCATTCCTCCTACAATGCAATGGACTGCATCATGACACAAACCCATTAAATCTTTATCAGCATCATAATTTAAAGAGATGGTTGTGGAAATCTTATTAACACCAATGCCATTTATGTCGAGGAAGAGCGTTTTGTGATTAAAAATTTTTTTACCATTTATTGGTAAATAAAAATCACCAGTTAGCGCATAATTTGGCTTGAACGTTTCGCTAATTTGCAAGGTTTGTTTATTGATGTAATATTTGTCTTTGAAAGCAAAAGAAATCACATTGCCATTACTTTTCAAACTAATAGG
>JAAYCD010000013.1 GCA_012744375.1 Erysipelotrichaceae bacterium
AATAATTTCTTTTTTCTTTATCGACTTTTGGCGTTTTTCTTTTAATAACATTTTCTTTAACTAAATTATTAGTTCTCATTATTTTGAGGACTGTTTTTTATCTGCAATAATTTCCTTTTTCTTTAACGCTAAAACAATCTTACTAGCCCCGTATACGCGGTTGGATTCTTCGAATGCATTGATCACTTCTTGAGTCAAATCTTCAACACGTTGAACATACCAAGGCTTCTTTGCTCTTGTATATAAGCGATGATATAAAGTGCCCTTATTAATCTTAATAGTGTTACTAACTTCATAAAGATTGTAATCAGGGTGATCTTTTAAGAATTTTTCTGCAGCAATTTCTTTGTCTTTAACTGATGAAAATATTGTTACGCCAATGTTTTCCAATATATAAATTTTTCTTTTGAGTTTATTGTTTTCTTTTAATAAATGTGCTTTTTTAATCATCCCCTATCTCCTTGGCAAATATAGATAACAAACCTTTATTCATAATTTTAAATGTGAAATCACTTGAATTGCAAAAATGAAATTGCTATATTAAATGTGTCTAGATAAAAATAGGCAGGAGGACTAAAGATGTCAGAATTCACTAAAAGAGTTAAAGAATTAATGGAAAGAGACCAAATATCTCAAAAAGAATTGGCCAAACTTTCTGGTATTTCTGAATCATCTATTAGTAGGTATCTGTCCGGTTCTAAAGAGCCCCGTATGGATATTCTCGCCAACATTGCTAAAGTGTTCAACGTGACAACATCGTATTTAGTAGGAGAAGAAAACTATGCCCCACAATTCTTGGATGCTTACAAAGAAACCCTTGCTGTTGTTATGAGAAATAAGAAAAAGCTCGATGATCAACAAAAGGCCGAACTTATCAAGGTTCTGTTTGGTGGAAAGTAATGAGATATTCTTCCGATGATTACCGATTAATTGATAAGACAGCCATCGAACTAAGAATTGATTATGGATTCTTAGAAGAAAAAATAGATGTATTCGCTTTAGCAAAAAGGCTCAATATGCATCTAATTCCGTATTCCTATTTAAGCGATGAACAAAAATCCAAAATAGGAATATTGGAGGATTTTTTAAAAGATGGCTTTACAGTTATGAGATGTATTAGCGGAAAATGGGAATTCTACACTTTCTATGATGATTCTGTCAGTAAATACAGGCAGAGATTCACAATTGCTCATGAAATAAAGCACGTTATATTTCTTGAGAAAGAACCTGACCAAAAGCAAGAGGATTTAGCAGATCATTTTGCTAGATACTTGCTAGCTCCATCATTCTTGGTGATGAAATATGTGCACTTATCACCATTTGATGTTTCAGATGCATTCGATATTTCTTTTGAAGCCGCTATGTATGCTCTCAATGGAGCAAACAATCGAATTGATTATAGCTATTCAAAATTAGAGGATTATGAAGAAGAATATCTTGAATTAATGAAACAACAATAAATAAAACCCGAATCACTGGCATGACTCGGGATGAACATGTTCGAAAACGTGTCCTTGTACGTATATATTAGCATGTTCTTCAAAAAAGTGGTGCACTTTCTTGCATCGTTTAAAGGAGGTAACTGTTAATGTTACGTAAATCAAAATCTCCCTATTTAAGGGACGTCTATCTCGCCTACCTCATTGACGGTGCTGGACGTACGGAAACTGATGGTTTTCCAATAATTGAGGAATGGATGGTTTCCACTGAGCCTCCAAAAGAAATAATTCAGTGGGATAGAAGATGCGATGTTACGAATCCATCTGAAACTGGAATGTCATTTTATTGCAATGATCCAGCGTTTCAACCAATTTTAGGTAACCCAAAAGCTTATACTGAAAAGTTAAGAAAATATGGATTGATAATTGGTGTTGATGCAAGTCCTTACGATAATATGCCGCTTTGGGTTCAAAAGAGCCAAATAGGATTAAATCTAGGAATCACCTATTATTATGGTTCTCAAGGAATTAAAGTCATCCCAAATGTCAGACTAGGTGACAACAGAACATTATCTTCTCTTGAGGCATATCCTCATCATACATTAATTGCTATTGGCACTAATGGATTTATCAAAAGGACTGATAATCGCTACATATTTGCGGAACAAGTTCAGAAAATTGTTGATACATTAGAGCCAACTGGAATTTGTGTATACGGACCAGTTCCTGATGAGATATTTGCTTATGTAAGATTAAAAGGGATTCCTATTTATCAATATGATTCCTACACAATGAAAGAAAACGCTAAAGATAGGGAGCGTAGATTTTCTCAAGGTGATAAAGATGAAAGGAAGTAGTCCTTTGTTCTCAAATTTCTCTAGTGGTGGCTCTGGAGGAAACTACAGCGAATATTCTTCATCACCACTAGGTGGAAATTCTCAACCCTATCAAAAAGAATATTCTGTTTATGCCAAAATGATGAAAAAGGACATTAAGCTTGGTGTCTATGATCTTAAAACTGGATACATAAAGAATCCTACAGCAAGAACACTGGATTCGATGTTTGATGGAAAATACGTTGGTGGACCTCATGAACAAATGACCATCCCATATGTTATCACAACAAAAGGAGAGGTTATCGTAGGGAAAAGAAATGGATTTGGGAGAGGCCCTGGAGCATTGCCAACCCCGCACCCAACACTTATTGGGGGTTTAGATCCAAAAGTAAGAATGGCTGGAATGTTGACAATAAAAGACGGTAAAATCCTATCTTATAACAATACAAGTGGGCATTTTAGACCAAATATCAAATCCATAAAATGGGCTGATGAAGCTTTCAAAAAATATCCTAAACACATAGATTTCAGAGGAGAAAAATAATATGCAGAAACAATATGATAAAACCATGAATGATAAGTTATTCAATGTTGATCGTTTTAAAGAAGGCAACGAATATGAAAGAGAACTTGAAAAAGCTCATGAACTTTCAATAGAAGCAAAATCATTAATTTTAGAATTTGGAGACCAAGTTGTATTTGATAATTGGTTTGATTATCTAAAAGAATCTGTACATTCAAGAATAAAAGCATGGAACTTTATGATTTCATTTTTTGATTATGATGGTCACTGTTTAAAAGTATCAGACCCATATCCTTTCCTTGGACTTTTATTAAATAGATTAGAATTATCATTGGATAGTGATCCCGCTTCTAAGGATGAGGAAATGATGTTTGAAACATTTGATTCAATCTATATTGAACTTTTAATTAATGCTGGAATTGTTAAGCGAGATGAATATTTCGATGCCAATCCATATACTGACGAGAAATTAAAAATAGCTGCTGAAAAGAATAAATAAAAAAGAAAGGAATAGATTGCTCCAAACTATTCTTATTTGAATACGATGAAGGTCTTTGTGTGCAAATAATGCATATGGGTTCTTTCGATGACGAACCCGCGACTGTTGAAAAAATGCATGAATATATGATTGAGCAAGGTTATGAACTCGAGATAAATGAGTCTAGACATCATCATGAAATTTACCTTAGTGATCCTAGAAAAGTTGAAGTTTCTAAATTAAAAACCTTAATTAGACATCCAATCAAGCAAAAGTAGTGATAAACGGAATGAATGGCTTTGGATTTATTAAGAAACCTTGTGTCTAGATTGCATATTTGTTGCACTTTGTTAATTTTAACCTAATACTAATTAAAGGGTTATTAAATGAAGCGCCGCAATTATTTCCATGGAAAATACTATAAATTCGTCTCCCTAAACGGTTACAGTTTTGCTTTTATTGATGCGTATTCTAGCGAAGGACACTTCGTACAAATTATCACTCCGAATAAAAGTTTTTATGATATAAATCCTCAAGTTGTGACTATTGACGGACACAATTTCAAATTTGATGTCAAGATTAAAGGCTTAACGATAAAAGGCGTTATTTCGATTGATAAATTTCGTCCCTTAAAACGAAAAGTCATGGGACCATTTACTTATATTCCAGGAATGGAATGTAAACACGATATTTTTAGTATGTATCATTTTTTAACAGGCACCTTAATCATCAATGGTAAAAGGGTTAGTTTTGATCATGGATATGGTTATATTGAAGGCGATAAAGGAAGAAATTTTCCAAAGAAATACATTTGGTTTAATTCGGTTAGGGGTAAGGCTGCTGTCACGGTAGCTATTGCCAGTATCCCCTTTGGTTTATTTACTTTTACTGGTTTATTGGGGTTTGTTAAAATCGGCGACAAAGAATATTATTTATCCACCCAAAATTTTGCAAAAGTTTTAAAGAAAGACAATAAAGAAATCATTATCCAAAAAGGTAAATACCGCTTGCAAATAAATGTGGCAACCACTGATGGCTTTAAGCTCAAATCACCTGTTCAAGGAAAAATGGTGAGATTAATTAAAGAAAATATTTGTGTCCCAAGCAAAGTCTTATTTACTCATAAAGACAAAAAAATCTTGGAAATAGAAGATAAAAATAGTTCAGTTGAATGGATGTTTTAAAGATAACTAAAGGTAATTGTCTACATTTATTCTATTATCATTAGCCTCAAAACAATGTTACTAACATCAATTCCTAAGTTAAGTAATGTTGAGCAATGACAATATTTTGCTGTATGATTGATATAAGCATCAAAAACTAAAACAAAATGAAAGCATTTTTTATAAAAAACAAATTACGGATTATCAGTCTTAGCCTACTGGTTATTTTTATTGTTTATACTTTATTAATCAAAATGGTGGACGTACAGCCTCTTGGCCCTATTAATCCTATAACTGGAAGCGTTTCACAGATTGGTTTTGCTTCTATAAACGCTTTCTTCCGTGACTTAGTGGGTACACGTATATTTTTGTACGAACTTACTGACTGGGGCAGTTTAATCACTATTCCAATTGGTGTTATATTTTTAGTGATTGGTGTTATGCAACTTATCAAAAGAAAAAATATTTTCCATGTCGATGCGAACATTTTGGCATTGGGTTGTTTATATGTACTAACTTTTCTTGCCTATATTTTGTTTGAAATCATCGTCATTAATTATCGCCCGATATTGATCGATGGCGTTTTAGAAGCTTCATATCCTTCCTCCACAACCACATTAGCGGTTGTCTTACTTGTCTCGTTGCTTGATCAAATTTATGTTTATATAAAAAATAAAAATGTTCGTTTTTCTTTATTTACTTCTGTCGGCTTAATGTTAGTCTTCTTTGTGGTCGGTCGTACGATATCAGGCGTTCATTGGTTAACCGATATTATCGGTGGACTTTTGTTGAGCGCTAGTTTGTTAAGCATTTACCTAACGCTTAAAGAAATGTTTATCAAGCTAAGTTATCGTCCTAATAAAAGCTTATAAAGACCATAAGTAGTTGTGGTCTTTTTAATATATAACACTTCTTTTCTTGCCATTTTTAAAAATAATAAACGGATATGAAAAAGTTAGATATGAATAATTTTAAGCACGATAAATACCTATGATTTCTTGATATACAAAGCTTGTTCGTTAAATCAAAAATTATTCGTTCTAGCGAAAACAAAATTAAACAGCAAAATAACCAAATTCAATTAATCACCATCTTTTATCAGGTTTTAGATAATGCTGTTAGTTATTATTGAGAACTCATCGATAATGCAGTTGAGGACGGACAAAATTTCAATGCCCACACCTCAACAGGCAATATTACCGTTACAATAGTGACAGAATAAAAAAATATGCTGAAAATTATTTAACTTTTTCACGCCCTTCATTATAATGATTAATATGAAAATATTTACTGCATTTCGTCGTATTGTATATATCGGCCTATTAGTGGCAGCACTATGGTACTTAAACTCGTTAAAAGCTAACCCCGCTACCGCAGAAGAATGGACAAGAGGTTATGTGCGAATGATCGTGCAATATCCGATCATGGCTAGTGCCTATGTCCCAATTTCTATCACTGAAATTGCGGCGGTATTAATCGCGATTGTCCTTTTAATTCTTGTCGTTCAATTTTTAGTCAATTTATTTAAAGGTCGCGGTGTTAAGGCAATTAATAAGTTATTGCTCGCTGGCGTTTTTGTCTTAGTGCCAGTCACATTATATTTCTTCTCCTGTCAATTAGCCTATAATCGCGAAGATATTCCATTACCATTTCATCAAGATCCAGTCGCCAGTAGTGAATTTGTCGATATTTATAATTATTATGCTGATGATATTAACAACATTATCGCTAATGACCTTGAATTTGAAGCCAATGGCGAAATTAAAAGCGATTTTGATTTAGCGACTTTAACCGATGAGGTCATCGCTGCTCATTCTATTGCAGATGATGACTACTATCATCCATTTGTTGGCAATGTTAAAGGCATGCTTTCTTCTCCGCTATTTACTGAATTACAAATCACTGGTTTGGCATTTGCTCCATTTGGCGAAGCTAATATCAATACCTTAAACACAAAAATTGGTTTGCCGTTAACGATTGCTCATGAACTTGCCCACACTCGTGGTGTCATGCGCGAAGACGATGCTAGCCAATTAGCGTTTTATGTTTGCCTAAATAGTGACTCTCCATATTTAAGATATTCGGCTTATGCTGCCACCTTCTATCAATTAGAAGTCATGGTTAGTGAAACTTATATTTCCGCTGCGGAAAGAGAAAATCTCCATCCAATAGATACGACATTCAATCTCAGTCGTAATTATGTAAATAGTTACTGGGCTGAACACGATTTACTCGGTGACATCGGTGATAAAATTAATGATTTATACATTAAATCAAGTGGCATCGAAGATGGAACAGATTCCTATAATGGTGGCACACAAATTGAAACCGATCCAGTTACTTTAGAACTCGTGCCCTCTTTATATCAAAAACTTTATTTTGAAAAATATTATCGCGTTTAAACATTCTCCTTGGTGGGCGCTAATGAAA
>JAAYCD010000037.1 GCA_012744375.1 Erysipelotrichaceae bacterium
CGAACTAAATCACGTTTTAATGTTGCAGGAGTATCACTTTGTGGATGTTTGAAAATCTTATCGTCATAACGATTAGCCATCATTTCGGTTTCAAAACCAGTAACATTCGGATCGATCGTACCTTTAAAAATTTCTTCAAAAGACATATGTTGTTGATATAAAGGAATAGCAAGTAGTGGCGCTAAATCAAAATAGAAAGATTGAAAGTAATTATCGCAATATTGGATGAAATTGCTTCTAGCAAAGTCATAATTATAATGCATAAATTTCTTTGGATCAGCGTCTAAGTCAGCTTTTTGGGCATGGAGGCTTTTGATATAGTTTAAGCTCTTGGTTTTAGTAAAATAAAAATCATCACCATAAGGAGATTTTGATTTAATCAAATCTAACATATTTTTCTGAGCCAGAGGTGTAAACAACAAACGGAATTCAACATCGTTATCACGATTGGTGGCATTAAACAAAGCTTCAAACTCACTGTTACCCATCATCGTTAAAGTTTTGTTCGCTAACGAACTATTACGAATTTTTTTACCTAAATCACGTTCAAAATCTTCCACAAATTTTTTAATTTGTTTTTCATTCATGCTATTAGCATTACTTGGTTCTCTAGAAAATGAAAGTCGTGGAGCGGCTTCATTGCCATAAACGAGCCAAGTTTCATAAAAATATTCGGCTGCAGGTTTGGTAATTTCGGCGACTAATACTTGAGTATGTGTAATCACGCGCCGGTTTTTGCCCGATCCCACCACAGTGGTCCAAGTAATTACTTTTTCCCCGCGGTATACACGATTAACCATTTGGCTGATATGGTTTCTTTGCACCAGGAAAGGATTGCCAAGAATAGAACCGGATTGCACAAAAACTGTGGAAATGTTTTTCTCCATATTTTCTTGAAAGCCATATTTGTTTCTCAAGTAGTAAAACTTATTTTGATCAAAATATTGATCCATCTGGATTAATGAAGTGGTGTCAGTGACCAACTTCGCTGGGATATTCCAGTCATATAAATCATTTAGAGCCTGCATTTGCTCGTATGCTTCGCGAGTGTAATCATCTCTTTGTTTATTTAATTTGTTTAGTTGATTCTCAAAATCTTTTATTCTTTTTTTAACTGCTTTTAAAGCAAAAATTAACCCAATCCCGCCACCTATTCCTGCAATTGGGATGGCAATATAAAAATTAGAGATGTCTTGGTCATTAATGATATAAAAAATACCAATCAATGATGCAACAAATAAAAGTATCATCATAACGATGACAAAAGTTTTGAGTGCCTTTCTTTTTCCTAAAGAGTTTTCGACGTGACCAATTTTTGTGGTCAGACTTTTTATATGATTAACGGTCGAACGATTGGCATCGATATCAACTTTGCTTTTTTCCGTTAAATTATCGAAAAATTTAACAACATTTTCGTGATAAGCGTCTTTAAGAAAATGGTGATAAGCCTTTACTGGCTCAGTTAAATCAAAATTATTTAGCATAGTAATATTTTAGATAATAAATTTGAATTTATCTACAATAATCAAAAAAAGAGCGATAATTATTCGCTCAACTCTTGATAAATTAAACTATGGACAAAATCACTAAGTTGCTTGGCATTCATCCCTGCATAGTCTTCGCGATAATATAAAACACGGCAAATCATTTGAACATGGCTTTTTCTTGGAAAGTTTTTATGGATTTTTTCTGTGCCCTTCATTGTTACAACAACAATTGGACATTTGGTCTTAATGGCAATAGACAAAGCTCCGTGATGGAACTTACCTAATACTTCGCCGTTTTTAACGCGTGTTCCTTCTGGATAAACACCGATTGAAGTAACGCGTGCTTCGAGCAAATCCGCAGCCCGATTAAACTGAGCTAAAGATTGAGTTCTATCTTTTCGGTCGATTGGTAAATAACAATTTCGCCACATCAAGTGACCTGCTAAAGGTATTTTCATCACTTCTTTTTTGCAAATAAAAGCAATATCGCGACTTGATAAGGCTTGAGCCACGAGCATTGGATCAAAATTACTTTTGTGGTTACCAACTAATAAGAATGGTTCGTTAGGAATATTGTCTAAACCAACGGTGATGAGTTTTACACGACAAACACGATTAACATAAGTTATGCCATTATGGAGTAAGAAACGAGCAAAGCGACTTGGCTTATCGTATTGTTTTTTATATGAGGAAAGTAAGCGACCGAAGATTTCATAAAAAATCCACATAAGCATCACTCCGGCAACATATCCACCAATCATTAAAACGATTGGACGATAGATATCATACCATTGAGCCATTGGCCAAAAAGTTAATGTGCCGGTTATCGTTAATAAAAGGGCAGTGGTAACTGCAACTAAAGAAATAAACATAATAATAATTTTTTAGAGCTGAACTCGGACAATAGCAACAAATGTTGCCAATAGGTGCCATAGTTAACAGGCGAATAATAACACCATCCCCACAAATGTCAACTATTTTTGCTTTGTTTGAGGTTATTTACACAGGTTTTCGCATGAAAAACCATAAACAACTATATCTTTATAAATAGCAAAATCTTATAATAATAAGGCAAAAAACGACAATAACCGAAAGATTCAGATTAACAAATGCAACAATATGAATTAGCAAAACAAGCTCTAATAAATCACGAAGTCATCGCCTTCCCCACCGAAACTGTGTTTGGTTTGGGTGTATATTTTGATGATGAACAAGCTTATGCAAAACTAAATGTCATCAAAAAGAGAAAAGATAATAAACCATACACTCTAATGCTTTCAAACGTCGAACAAATTCAAAAATACGCTGATATTCCTTTTAAGTTTTTGCCGATTATTAGGAAGTATATGCCTGGCTCATTAACTATTTTGGTCAAATGTAAAACAAATGTTCCTGCTTTTGTGACCAATGGCAGTGGTGTTATCGGCATTAGAATTCCTAGCAATAAAGAAGCGCTCGATTTACTTAAGTTTTTAGGCAAACCCTTATTAGTACCTTCGGCTAATCGTGCGGATGAAAAACCAGCAATGAGTGATAGCGAAGTTGAAGACATTTTTGGAAAAGAAATCGCTGTAATAATACCTGGACAAGCAAAAAGCGGCCAACCATCAACGATAATTGACTTGACTGGTAATCAATTAAAGGTTGTTAGGCCAGGGCCGATTAGTTTGCAAGATTTAATTGCGTGTCTAGAACAATAAATTATTCAATAATATCTTCATCTTTAATGATATAAAATTGATAATCAGGATATTTTTTTGTTAAATTTTCTTTAACTTTCTTAATTACTTTATCTGCGTTTTCTTCCTCATAATCGATAATTACATCAAAAGTAACGATTTTGGCTTCTTGATTGCAATAAAAGCCATGCGCTTCTTTTAAAATCTCACTAGTTTCAACTTCTTTTTTGATAGTTTCTCTAATTTGCGCGATGACAGGGTTGCTGTTGTTGGAGGCAAAAATTCCAATGGTCATCACAATACCAAATCGTTCGTGAATGCGGTCTGATAAGCGCTTAGTAATCGAGTGAAGTTCATTAGCGGTTAGTTGATCGTTTACTTCAATGTGGATTGAGCCGATACCGAAATCTGGACCAAAATTTGTAATGAAAAGATCATATGCACCAATCACAGCAGGATCTTGATAAATAATATGTTTAATCGCCTCGGTTGTTTCTTTATTTGTTCTTTCGCCAATGATGCTCGACATAGAATGAATCAAGACACCAATGCCGCTGCGAATCATAAATAAGCCGATAATCGAACCAATATATCCTTCAATGTTAACGTTCCAGGCAAGCATTACGATAATAGAAACAAGTGTGCCAAAGGATAAGAAAGCATCAAACAATGCATCGACCCCACTTCCTTTAAGTGATTCACTATTTACCTTTTTGCCCATATAACGATAATAAAGACCTAAAAGTATTTTGACGATCACAGCAATTGCAATAAGAATTACCCACACGATATCAAACGATGGTTCATCACCACGAATAATACTACTAATTGATTCGATAATGGCCCCGATGCCTGCAAGCACGATGATAATGCCGATAAATAAACTAGTTAAATATTCAATACGTCCATGGCCATAGGGATGTTCTTTGTCTGGTTTCTTTTGGGCTAATTTAGTGCCAACAATGGTTACAACGCTAGACAAAACATCACTTAAGTTATTAATGGCGTCCATAAAAATTGAAACACTTCCAGCAACTAAGCCAATGATGGCCTTTAAAACAACTAAAAAGAAATTGGTTAATATGCCAATAATGCTTGTTTTAACAATGGTTTTACTGCGGTTTATCATTTTTCTCGACTTGATTTCTTTGCTTCCAAATCATTATAGATAAAAAATAATCGAGCAATTATCAACCTTTATGTATGGAAAAATCAAGTATATGAAATATAGACCATCACAAAATCAAATGCAAGATAATCGTTATTTGTTGATATAAATTAGCTGTGGCTTTCCAATAATGACTTTGGTGTTGTCCGGCACATCTTCGGTCAAAAAAACGTTTGAACCAATAGTGACGTTATTACCAATTTTTATTGCTCCTAAAATTGAAGCGCCAGCGTAAATGGTAACATCGTTTCCAACTTGTGGGTGACGAATTACTTCTCTTAAACGTTCAGCATGACTAAGTGATATGGCTCCCAAAGTTACACTTTGGTATATTTTAACTCTTTGTCCGATGGTGGCGGTTTGCCCGATGACAATCCCAGTTCCATGATCAATAAAGAAAGGATAAGAAATTTTTGCTCCTGGATGAATATCAATACCAGTTTGACTATGGCCAATCTCAGACATAACACGAGCATGAACTCTATAGCCTTGCTCATATAAAGCGTGCGCGATGCGGTAAATACCAATTGCACGATACCCAGGATAAGCAAGTTTGATTTCCTCTAAGGAAGTAGCGGCTGGGTCGCTAGCATAAAAAAACTCTAAATCGACTTTCGCGTGCGATTTTATTTCTGCGAGTTTAAGAAGAAATTGAGTACAACTAGCTTTGTTTTCTTCAACTGCATTTAGAAAACACTCTTCAAGTTCAGCACCATCATTGTGGTCGCTAATATAAGCTAATGAATATTTAAGTAAAACTTTTAAGTTACTGACAGATATCATAATGATGCTTGAATTGTGCCACATATGTCACCAATATTCAAATGATATGCTGATAAAAATTATGCTATAATCGCTACAGTGAACGCAGGAGTAACTTATGAATATTAAAAAACGCCATTTTATTGTTATTGCTTCAATTTTGTTAGTTGGTTTAATCGTTGGCTCATTTTTAGATTTACAAATTAGCGAAGCAATATTTATGAAAAACAACTTTGTTGGTTTATTATTCGCTTCTTTTGGTACATATCCAACATATATGGGTCTTGCGTTTTTAGGAGGGGGATTATTATCTACAACTATCAGGCGAAAAGATATGCCATTATGGGGCAAAATCATTTGCTACTTCTTGTCCGCTCTAGCTTACTTTATTTCTGTTTATATCTGTGCGGACGATTTTCCTTCTGTTAACGGTTTTAATGATTCTAATCTATATCCTCTAAGTTATACTTTGTGTTTTTTGGTTTTTACTCCGTTTTTCGTTTTTGGTTACTTTGTATGCAAAAAGAGTAACCCTAAATATTTATGGAATGCGTTGATGATTATTGCAGTAATTTATATTGTTGGTATGCTTCCTGTTTCAGTATTAATTAAACTTGTCATTCATCGTCCTCGTTATCGTTGGGTAGTGAGGGGTGGATTGCTTGAATTCCACAATTGGTGGGAATCGGCTGCCAACTACAAAGATTTTTTAGATGGTTCTTTCTTGGTTGAAGGTCAAGTTATTACCAAAGAAGAATTCAAGTCATTCCCAAGTGGCCATTCTGGTGCTGGAGCGATGTTGATGGTTTTGTTACCATCGTTACCACTTTTCTTTAGAAAACTTGAGGGCAAGGAAACAATTTTGCTATATGTGGGATTTGGATGGACATTAATATGCATGTTCTTCCGCATCCTTGTTGGTGCGCATTTCTTAAGCGACACTTGTATGTCTGGACTAATAATTATCCTTCTTTTCTTTGTGTTGTCTGAGTTTGCAAGGACCAAAAAACTACTGCCACCTGACCAAGAAGCACTTAGAACTTAAAAAATATTTCTTTTTATTTAAATAATAAATGATTATTTTGTATACTATTTTTCTATGGGGCTAGTATTACTACTTATCTTCACTATCATAGCGTTCGCACTGACGACATTTTTTAGAAAATGGTTGGACGTGACAACTTTGTATGTGGTAGCAATCGGTTGTGCATGTAATGCCAACTTTTTTACGAATATCAATAGCCCGGTATCTTTTGGGCCTTTTATCTTTAGCCCAATGATTGCTCTTTATGCTTTATTCATGTATATCATCATGGTGAGAATCATTGATCATGGGTATAAAGAAGCCAAGGTTTTAACTTATACTAGCGTTGCGGCTGTTGTGGTTTCAGCGATGATTGAACTTGCAAATACCATCGTTTTATCAGGCTCATCAGTTGAAGCGTGGAAATCATTTTCTTATTATATATTTTCTTCCGTCGGTACTTTAATCGGTGTATGGGTGATGGTGTGGTATACCATTCACGCCCGCCATCATAAGGTGAATAAATATTTAATTATTTTCTTTGGCATGGCATTTTCTTCTTGGCTACAAGCTATGTTCTATTATGGTGGCATGGCTTTAGTTAATTGGCAGTTTAATATATTAAGCACTGCTGACATCCTAGGCATTTTCATCGGTGGAATAGTGTGCTTTATTTTTGGCTTAATTAGTTACTTTGTGAATAATCGTCTCTGGAAACCAAATTCAACAACTGTAATAAACAACTAAGTTTTGCACATAGTGTTAAGCATTAACCTTAATAAATAGTCACTTGTGTGTTATTATTTTTTTATGAAAAGAAATCATTTTTTATTCAGTTTAATTGTTGTATTGTCTCTTACTGCTTGTATTTCAATAAATGATGAAGTTGAAACAAAAGCTGTGCCTATTTTTGATATTGATTTGCCTTTAGATAATGACGAACAACCAAATAATCTTGAGCAGTACCAAATTGGCACAATTGAACCGATATTCCGTCAAGGTCAGGAATACATTCCTTATTTATCTTTAGAGCAGTATGCCTCTTTATATGATCATCGACTTATCGATGGGGCAAAAAGTGTAATCACTAATAATGGGTCAGTGGCGACTTGGCAAATTTTTAAAGGTGACACTCTTTATTTTTATTCAGCAATTAGCTATTGGGATAAAGTGGTCATTAAAGCTGGTGATATCAGCAATGTCTTTAAAAATAATGACGATCCAACGCCAAGAAAAGCGCTGAACTATGCTTTATCTACCACCGCCAACTATGAAAAAATTGGCGAAGACGATTATGAAACCTATTCCTTTGGTGACATTTCTTTAACACGTCTATTTTTCGATTCCTCATATTATTACCCATTGGGATTCCTTGATTTAACCTATTCTGAAACATCAACAATTTACCATTTCTACAATTATTACGGTATTTTTGAGACACGAGATGTAGAAAATTTTTCTGAAAAGGAATTTCTTTTTGAGAATAATTTAGAAACAGTAGATACGTTAATGCAAGCGAATACCCATCACAACAAAATTCCAGTTTATTTAATTAATTACAATGCGAATATGTTTTTTTACACCATGGATAATTTCTATGGTTTAAGAAAAGAAAAAGGCATCACTTCTTTTAAACAATTTCTAAAGTCAAAAAACGTATATAACGATTTATTCTCGACAAATGATTTTTTAAGAGGTTGTGCTTATTATACCGCATTATCGTTAATGGATGATGGTCATACAGCAGTTATTTCTATTAACGATACTTGGGGAGAAGCTGATTCAGGACCGATGTATGTTGGTCAAAAAACGAGTAATCGTGGTGCAGAATATCGTGCCATTCGTGATGTGCGTGCCAATCAAAACCAATATCCAAATTTTATCGTTGAAGATGGAGTGCGTTATAGTGATAGTGGCAAAACCGCAATAATTATTTTTGATGGTTTCTCGTTTGGTAAGGATGACGAAGTATTTAATCCCGACGGCACTATTAAAGAAGATGCATATTTATATGACACTTATTTAAGAGTAGCGAGGTCTTTAGAAACTATCCGTAACAAAGGCACAGTAGAAAATGTTGTTTTGGATATTTCACTTAATGGCGGAGGAACTCTCGCCATTATGATGAAGTTGCTCGCCATTATTTCTAAGGATAACGTTAGCAACACTCACTTTTTTGACGACGCAGCGAAGTATGTTTACTTATATAAAGGAGCAGTTGATACAAATCTTGACAATGAATATGATGCAAGTGATGCATACGGAAACGATTTTAACTTTTTTGTAGCGACTAGCGCTATGTCCTATAGCGCCGCAAACGCATATGCATACTATGCCAAAAAAGATGATATAGCGACGATTATTGGTCGCAAAACTGGTGGTGGTGAATGTGCTGTTAGTATTCATTATTTGCCTAACAGCCAGTACGTTTATCATTCTTCGAACTTACATATCGGCTTTTATAACGAATCGGAAGGTAAGTTCTATGGTAATGAAGCTGGAGTGGAACCAGATATATATTTCGATGATTACGGTATTTATGGCAATCCAAATGCCATTGAAGATTTAATCAGTTAAAAGGTTATTTTATAAAAAAATAAGTTGTATTAATTTCGTTTTTACATATAATTTTTGTTGTATAGAACAAAAGGAGTTATCGCATGGAAAATAATAAATATGTTAAACTCCATTCTTTTCTTAGAATGGCAGCTGCATTAATCGCGATCATCGTCTTTATTGCGATGTTCATCGTTAAACAAATTGTCCATGAGTCATTTGAAGGTGCTTTCTTCACATGGAATGAAGCCTTCTTCGGTGATGCCGCCATTAACACTAATGGTACAATCGTTGGCTTTATTGGTTACTTGTTCATCATAATCGGAGGACTCGCTGGTTTAGCCTTTGTATTCATTGATGACTTGGTTGACTCAGATTTAGTGAAAAAATTATCTTTTGTCGCTGGTGGCGTAATTATTCTTGGTACAGTGATGACATTATTGACAGGTGTCTTGTTTAGAACATTTAATCCAGATCTTGTCGACCATAATTCATTCCATCTTGCCGCCGGCCCCATCGTCTTAGGTGTTTTGGCCCTCTTAGCTGGTGTAGCAAATATTGTTGCTCCAATCTTAGAAGATAAAGGGTTATAAGTTTTTCATTATTCAGCTGATAAAAAACGCACTTAATAGTGCGTTTTTTTCAATATACTTTAGGTCTAGTAAATACCATTGTTGCAGTTGTAACAATATGTCACTAAAAATGTATAAGTGAAAAAAAGATAATTTGGTATAATGAAACACAGAGGTTGTTACATATGTATACATTATTTACCGATACCGATTGCGATATCACCCCTGAGATAGCAAAGAGATATGGCTATAAGTTGATATCGATGCCGTACACAATTCACGGCAAAGAAGTACATCCCTATGTTGATTTTGACGTCTTTGATTATAAAACTTTCTATGATGAATTAAGAAAAGGGGTTATTCCAACAACTAGCGCACTTTCTCCAGTCGAATATATCAATTATTTCGAACCAGAATTCGCCAAAGGCAACGATATTCTATATGTTCATTTTTCTGCGGCTATGAGCGCGACTTTTAATTCTTTGCGTCTAGCCATGGAAGAATTATCAGAAAAATATCCAGATAGAAAATTAACTCTCATTGACACAAAAGGTATTTCTTTAGGAAGTTATGCGCTTTGTATGGATATTGGTGAGTTATATATAAATGGTGCTTCTATTGAAGAAATTCAAAAATTTGCTAACGAAAGAATTGATAAGACTGCTTTTTATTTTTATGCCGATGATTTAAAATTTTTCGGAAAAAGTGGTCGTGTTTCAGGGCTTGCCGCTTTGTTTGGTAACATTATTGGTGTCAAACCTATCATCTTCATAGATCATGACGGCAAGATGAAAGCCAAGGATAAAGGTCGTGGTCGCATACAAACACTACGCAAATTATTACAATATGTCATCGAATTACAAGAAGATATTAAAAAACACCGCGTCGTCATAGCCCATACCGATGCATTAGATATCGCTGAAGAATTTGGCGACATGATGAAAAAACAATTCGGCGAAGATTTGAAAATTGAATACGAAGTCGTTAATCCTACTGCAGGAAGTCATTGTGGACCTAATGCAATGGGTGTTACTTTCAACGCCAAACATCGTTAATAATTAGGCGCATTCGCGCCTTTTATTTTGCTAATAAAATCGTTAGAATGGTGGTATGCAAAGATTAATCATCATCACCGGTGATTTAGCTGCGGGAAAATCCACACTCGCTAGCGCGCTTTCTGATGAACTGCGCATTCCTTTTATCACAAAAGATCGCTTAAAGGAAATCGCCTGTGATATTTTTGGTTTTCATAATCGTCAAGAAAATCGCCTGTTAAGCGAAGTGGCGGTTGATAGTATGATTTATTTTTTCGCTCAAAGCGCCCAAACAGGGCAAGACTTAATTATCGAGGCCAATTTTCGAAGTACTGAGCTAGCAAAAATAAAAGCTATCGCTGAACAAAATGCTTATCAAGTCGTACTTATTTTACTAGCTGGAGACATTAAACTTTTATACCAACGTTTCTTAGATCGCCTGCCTTTGCGTCATATAGCGCATCGGGTGGACAATATTGAACACTCATTTGAAACATTTGCTCAATATATCGAAGAAATGCGTGACGAAGATTTGATATTTTCTCCCTTTGAAATTGATATGAGCGATTTGGATGAAGAAGAAGTCGTTGACAAAGCTTTAGGCATTATCTATCGCGAAATGGGGCAATAATATGCAGTCAATCAAAGAAATCTTTTATCATGGTCATGGTCCAAGTTCGTCTCATACGATTGGTCCTGATAAAGCTGTTAATTATTTATTAAATAAATATCACAATATCAAATTTGTGAAAGTGACTTTATTTGGTTCTTTGGCTTCGACCGGGAAAGGTCATTTGACAGACTATATTA
>JAAYCD010000048.1 GCA_012744375.1 Erysipelotrichaceae bacterium
CGAGTTTTAATTTCTTTTGGTAAACGCGATAAATCTTCACTGAGGCAAATGACTTTAAGTTATAACTTGGTAAGGAGAAAGCAAAAAACGCTAAAGTGCGATAACGAATCTTGTTATAAAGTTTTTTGTCGTGAGCTTTAAGTTCTTTGAAAAAATGCTTAAATGCTTTTTTACGGGTAGCTTTATCTTCTTTAGTGCCAACGATAGTCATAATCGTTGTGCAGCACATAATCATTAGCCAATGAATCATATACTTATATAAAGGTTTCGGAAACTTTCTGAGTTCGTCTAAGGTATAAGCTTTAAAGATAATTTTATAAACGCGCATTTGTTGCTCGTAGCGTTTGCACATTGTCTTATAGTTAATTGATTGGTCGCTTCTACCGATGAAGTAGTGATATAAGTCAATATCGTGATAAAAGATTTTGCCCATATAAGGAAATGGCACATAAGCATAAATATCATCGACATAAAAAGTATGGTTAGGCAATTCCATCTTTGATTGTTTGAGTTTATCAAGACGATACATCAAAGAGTGCATTAATAAAACAGTATCAAGTTTGAACTTAGTCATATCTTTCCATTCAATCACTTCTTCCGCTTTGATGGAACGACGGTAATGCATCACGTATTGTGAGTTATCGTTCGCGTTTTCGTACACATAGTTATTGATGTATAAATCGATATTAATTCCTTCTTGCATATGGCGCTTAATTAAGTTGACCATATCAAGAACATCTTTAGTTTCAATCCAGTCATCACTATCGACGACTTTATAGAAAATGCCTTTCGCATGATGGATGCCAGCCATAACGCCTGATCCATGACCACCATTTTCTTTTTGAATGGCCTTAACAATATTTGGATATTTATTTTCGTATTCTGCAGCGATTTTTCCAGTATCGTCTTTAGAACCATCATTAACAATTATCACTTCAATATCATCCCCAGCAGCAACTAGGTTATCGATGCAATGACGCATATAATCTTGTGAGTTATAACATGGGACTGTAAAAGTAATATATTTCATACAAACACCTCCTGGTTTTTCCAGTAATAATCTTTAGTTAATTGGTTTAATTTAGCAATCTATTTGTTGAGAAGTGACTCTACAAATTGGAGGGCTTTCTCTACTATTGTGTCCATGTTGTAATAAGCATAGCCTCCAAGCCGTCCACAGAAATAAATATTGCCCCTTTGTTCCGCTAATTTAATGTAATCCGCATATAATGCGGTATTTCTTTCATCGTTGAGTGGATAATAAGGATCATCTCCTTGTTTCCATTTTTGTGAATATTCTTTGGTGATAATTGTTTTTTTATGTTTTATTCCTGGTTCGAAATGTTGATGTTCGGCGATACGAGTATATGGGATTTCATATTCCGTATAGTTAACCACGGCATTACCTTGGTAATCGGGCATATCAATAATCTCATCTTCGAATCTTAAAGACCGCCATTCAAGAGCGCCAAGTTGATAATTGAAGAAGCGATCAATTTCGCCTGTATAAATAATTTTTTCGGCACAATTTTCCAGTTCTTCACGATGGAGCAAGAAGTCTGTATTAAGTCTTACTTCCACTCCTTCAAGCATCTTTTCGACGATTTGTGTATAACCGCCTTTTGGAATGCCTTGATATGTATCGTTGAAATAGTTGTTATCGTATGTAAATCTTACCGGAATGCGAGAAATAATAAATGGAGGCAATTCTGTGCACGGTTTACCCCATTGCTTTTGTGTGTACCCTTTAATAAGCATTTCATAAATCGTGGTACCAACCATAGAGATCGCTTTTTCTTCAAGATTTTTTGGTTCTTGAATGTTGGCGTCCATAATTTCTTTTTCGATTCTAGCTTTCGCTTCTTCAGGACTTTTCACTCCAAAGATTTGTTCGAAAGTGTTCATATTAAAAGGCATGTTATAGTACTTGCCTTTATAATAGGCTAATGGTGCGTTAATGAAATCATTGAAGCTAGCAAATTGATTGATGTAATCCCAAATCTCCTTTTTGCTTGTGTGGAAAATGTGTGGTCCATAACGATGGACTTGGATGCCTTCCACTTCTTCAGTATAAATGTTGCCAGCGACGTGATTTCTTTTTTCAACTACCAAAACACGATAGCCTTTTTTTGTTAGTTCGTGGGCAGCGATGCCAGCAAATAAACCAGCACCGACAATTAAATAATCATACTTGTTCGTCATGGCACAATTATACACCAAATCGTAATATTTAAAACCCATAGTTAATATATTGACAAGTTCGCATGCGAACTCCATAATATTAGGCGTATGCATAATAAAGACAAAATACTTTCCAAGAAGGAAGAAATCTCACTTCTAATCAAGGTTATCGTTAAAGAATTCCGTTCTGACCTTCAAACACGACTTAATGATTACGGCCTCACCGCGCAGCAAGGCCGTATTCTTTTCTTGATTAACTGCCGCAATGAAGAAGGATTAGCAACGCGTTTAGTTGATATTGAAAAACACTTCTCGCTCACTAAATCCACTGTCCACGGCTTAGTGGAGAGAATGATAAAAGCAAACATCATTCATAAATCCAACCACCTCTTAGAATTAACCGAATATGCTGGAAGCATCATTCACTTCGTCTTGGAAAAGCGAAAAGAATGTTTGGATAAGTTATTTGCAAATCTCAGTGAGGAAGAGTTAGACACTCTATCCACTCTATTAAATAAAATTCACATCACAAAAGAAGAAAAGGAGGAAAAGAAACAATGATTAAAGCAATGATTAAAGTTTTTAGAAGCGTTAGAGACTATAAACCCTACGCGATTATTACTCCTTTATTTATGGTTGGAGAAACGGCAGTTGAATGTACCTTGCCTTTTTTTATGTCTTTCTTTGTTGGTAAGATTGAAACGATTACTCACATCTATGAGTTGCTACCCTATTTCCTCATCCTTTTAGCGTTGACTGCCATATCAATTACTTGTGGCGTTATGGGTGGTAGATTTGCTTCTATTGCCGCTAGTGGTTTTGCGAAAAACTTAAGAAATGATTTATATGAAAAAATCGAAAGTTTCTCTTTTGAAAATATCGACCGCTTCCAAGCTTCTAGTTTGGTAACAAGAATGACTACTGATGTAGGTAATGCACAAATGTCATTTGCCATGGTGTTACGAATTGTTATCCGCGCCCCACTCATGCTAATTTTCTCCGCAGTAATGGCTTTTATTACTGGTGGTCAAATGGCGTGGTTATTTATTATCACTATTCCTGTAATTGGCTCAGTCTTTGTAATTATTGCGCGCTTTGCGATGAAATATTTTAGACGCGTATTCAAACGTTATGACGCATTAAATGAATCGATTCAAGAAAATGTCTCAGGCATGCGAGTCGTTAAATCATTTGTTAGAGAACAATACGAAAAAGAAAAATTCATTAAAGCTTCAAACAATATCGCTAGTGACTTTATTAAAGCGGAAAAAATTGTCGCTTACATGAACCCGATGATGAATACAGCGATTCACGTTGTTTATTTATTGTGTATGTTCTTCTCTTCGATGATTATCTTTAATACGGTTAAAGTTCTCGGTCCAGAACAATGGGATTGGGGCGAATTAAGTATTCCACAAATGTCCGCGCTTCTAACTTATGGTATTCAAATCTTAATGTCGATTATGATGATTTCCATGATCGTCACGATGTTGGTGATGTCTTTAGAAGCGATTCGTAGAATTGGCGAAGTACTTGATGAGCAACCAACCATTGTAAATCCAATTAATCCAATTACTGAAGTCCCCGATGGTTCGGTCGTTTTCGATAATGTATGTTTCAAGTATAAGAAAGAAGCAGAACGTTATGCCGTTAAGAACATCAATATCAATATCAAGTCTGGCGAATTCGTTGGCATTATTGGTTCTACTGGTTCAGGCAAAACCACACTAGTGAACTTAATTTCTCGTTTGTATGATGTCAGCGAAGGTAGATTATTAGTCGGAGGTCATGATGTAAAAGATTATGACTTGAAAACAATTAGGGACTCGGTCTCAGTTGTTTTGCAGAAAAACTATTTGTTTTCTGGTACCATTCGCAGCAACATGCAGTGGGGAGATAAGTCTGCTACTGATGAAGAAATCTTAAACGCAATTAATATTGCCCAAATTAGCGAAGTCATTAATAGCGAGGAAGGTTTAGACCGCATTGTCGAACAAGGCGGCACTAACTTTTCTGGAGGACAAAAGCAACGTCTTTGTATTGCAAGGGCGGTCGTGAAAAAACCTAAAATTATTATTTTAGATGATTCTACTTCTGCGGTTGACACTAAAACCGATAAGAAGATTAGAAAAGCCTTAAAAAAAGATTTGCCACACATGACCAAAATTGTCATCGCTCAAAGAATTAGTTCAATTGAGGATGCCGATCAAATCATCGTTTTAGATAATGGCGAAATTAACGCTATTGGCACACACAAAGAGCTTCTTAAGACTAACGAAATTTATCAAGAAGTATATCTTTCTCAAACACAGAAAGGAGGCAATTAATTATGGCGATGGGTCCAAGAAAAGGCGCATATGGTAAGCCAAAAAAGGGTACCATTAAACGTTTAATCAAATCACTTTGGTCTAATTTCAAAGTGGAATTAATTATCTCCTGTGTAACTTTATTACTTTCAATCTTTGTTAATCTTGCCGGCAGTGTCTTTGCCAACTTCATTACACAAACTTTGACTGAAGCCATTAAAGAATACACACTTGATAATACTGTTAATGCTTTCACTGGTTCTTTTAGAATTTACCTATTTGAAGCAATTCCAGTTAACACTAATATCACCCAATTAGTTATCATTTTAGCCCTCGTCTACGTCGTTGGTGTTTTTTGTTCATATACATGGAACAGAACGATGGCGATTGTCGCGCAAAAATACTTAAATTACTATCGCATTCAAATGTTCTCACACATGCAAGATTTACCGATTAAATATTTCGACACCCACCAAAATGGTGAAATCATGTCGTTATACACTAATGACATCGATACGATTAGACAGTTTGTTTCTCAATCTTTACCAAACATGTTAGCAACTGGCTTAACAGTCATTAGTACAATTTTTGTAATGCTTTCGTTCTCTGTTTGGATGACGCTAATCATCTTCTTAGGGACGGCTGCAATGTTCTTAAACACCAAGTTCATCGGTGGAAAAGCCTCTCGTTACTTTGTCGCCCAACAAAAAAGTTTGGGCAAGGTTGAAGGTAACATTGAAGAAAGTATTACGGGCTTAAGAGTCATTAAAGTATTTACCCATGAAGAAGAAAGCTTAAATGACTTTAAAGCTATTAACGAAGAACTATGCAAAAATATGACTGTCGCAAATATTCATGGTAATATCATGGGCCCAATTAACGGCAACATTGGCAATATCATTTATGTTTTAGTCGCCCTATTAGGCTGTATTTTATACGTCACTCCAGGCACTTATAACTTATCAATTACTGGTGGCCTTAGACCAATTACCGCATCAACTTTTTACTCTTTGTTAGTTTCATTCTTAATGCTTTCTAGAATGTTTTCTAATAACGTCAACAACTTCTCACAACAAATCACGTTTGTCGTGATGGGTACAGCTGGTGCTTCTCGTTGCTTTGATTTATTAGATGAAATGGTTGAACAAGATCAAGGCTATGTGACTTTAGTTAATATCAAGAAACATGAAGATGGCACATTTGAAGAAGTTCGAGAAAAAACTAGAGACTATGCTTGGAAATATCCACATAAGGATGGTTCAGTCATTTATACTGAACTTAAAGGTGACATTGTCTTAGATAAAGTCGACTTTAGTTATGACGGCACTAAGCTTGTTTTAGATGATGTATCAGTTTATGCTCGTCCTGGCCAAAAAATTGCATTAGTTGGCGCGACCGGGGCAGGTAAAACAACAATTACCAATTTAATTAACCGCTTCTACGATTTAGCCGATGGCAAGATTCGTTATGATGGTATAAATATAAACAAAATTAAAAAAGCTGACTTACGTCACTCATTGGGCGTGATCTTACAAGATGTGAATTTGTTCACTGGTACTGTTATGGATAACATCCGTTATGGTAGACTAGATGCGAGCGATGAAGAAGTTTATGAAGCAGCGAAAATTGCCAACGCTTATGACTTCATTATGCGTTTACCGCAAGGTTTTAATACAGTGTTATCAGGAGATGGATCTAATCTATCACAAGGTCAAAGACAATTAATTTCAATTGCGCGTGCCGCAGTAGCGGATACGCCGGTGATGATTTTAGATGAGGCGACATCTTCAATTGATACTCGTACAGAAAGACTCGTACAAGCGGGTATGGATAAGTTGATGGAAAACCGCACAACTTTTGTTATTGCGCATAGACTATCCACTATTCAAAACGCAGATTACATCCTCGTTCTTGACAAGGGCGTGATTATCGAAAGAGGTAACCACGAAAGCCTCATCGAAGAAAAAGGTACGTATTATCAACTTTATACTGGTGCCTTTGAATTGGAGTAATTAACTATTAAAAATCAAGAGAAATATTAATTTGTATAATGAAAACAGTTCTCTTTGTGGAACTTTCTCTTATAGATTACA
>JAAYCD010000083.1 GCA_012744375.1 Erysipelotrichaceae bacterium
ACCCGATTGTGTTTATATATTATTGTTTTTATATGCAAACCTAAACTATTTAACCCCAATCCTTTAAATTCAACCCTATTATCCTAGTCATAAAGAAAAAAGGATATTCTCCCTATTTTCGTATTCTATAAGGTCGATACTTTTGTATCAACACTATCATACTAATATGGCGGAAGAAATGGGATTCGAACCCATGCGAGACTTGCGCCTCCTAGCAGTTTTCGAAACTGCCCCCTTCAACCGCTTGGGTATTCCTCCGTGGAAAATATTATAGCATTAAAAAGAGCTTTTGAAACTTTTTTGGTGATGAATTTTGTTTGTAGAAAAATTCATACAATACAGGTACAATATATGTTATGAGATGGTTTGATTTTCTTGACCCCACATTCCTCACTTTCTTTATTATCGTAATCATCGCAATTCCATTTTTATTATTTATAATAATTACCTTCGCAATTTCGACTAGAATCGATAAAAGATATGCCGATAGATTAAGAGCCGAGGCTACGACGCTCCGTATTTATATTATTGACCCAAAAAATAATAGTGTAATTTACTTTAATCGTTCGAATTTGAAAAATAAAAAGCAGGCCGATATGAACTCTTTTTATGCGCATTTCCATGAGAATGATGTCGATAAAATTAAAGCGTGGATTATTGCGATTTGCACCGATGTTAATACCGCAGAAAAATACATAGAAGCCGATGTGCTTTTGGACTTTGGTAGAAATATGTACTTTTCTTTACTCAAACTCATAAAATATGACCCCAAAGAAGGCATAATTCACCTTGAATCATTTATCTTAAAATACATCACACCAAATAATGCCACACATCGTAAACATCCTAAACTAACTCATACCGGAGTGGTGAAACGAAGCACGATGGAAGGATTGATCATGAAAGAAAAAAGCCTTAAAGGTTTTACCTTTGCAATTCGCTTTTATTATGTCAGACAAAAAATCCTCGCTAATGACAAAATTGAAAGATACATGATTATGACGCTAAAGAACTCCATTTACCCATTTGCGAGTTCGCCGAGATTAGCCCGTCAGATTATTGACGATGGCGGAAACGAAATATTACTTTTTGACTTGAGCGTTGCCACCAGGGATGAAGCGATGATATTAGCTACTTCAATCGCCCATTCTATAAAAAAGTGTATCGGTGTTAATGGTTTTGCTGAATCAATTAATTTCTCAATCGGAGTGGTGGAAAATGCGCAATACTACCAAGATATTGACTCAATGATTATTAAGGCTCAAGAAGCTTGCATGGCTGCGCAACACAATGGTCAAGAAATCGTTTTGTATCAAAAACAAGCAACACCTTTGGTGGAAATCGATCGCTATCGTGATGAAGTCGAACGCTTGATGCGACCTAACGCTATGCGTTATTTATATCGCCCAATCTTTGATGTTTCAAAAATGCAAACGCTTGGTTATTTTGAATACATTAAAGCTTATGACTCGCCTTTTGCTTCGTTTTCAGAAATGAGCAAGTATGCAGCCAAAGTCGGACTTAATAAAGAGTTTTTCGCCATGGTAGCCCGACATGTAATTCCGCGTTTTGCTAGCGAAAAACAAGATGCTAACTGGCGACTGTTTATGCAAGTATCTTTTCAAGATATCGATCATATGATTGAGGTGTTGGCGCAAATTTCAGAAGTGAAAAATGTCAAACTAGTTCTAGTTTTTGACGAACAAGAAATTAATGAAAACGCTTCAGACTTATTGCCTTTAAACGAGTCATTAAAAAATTTACACGCCAATCATTATGAGTTAGCAATGTTGATGAAAGACAAAAATCTTTTGTTGGATCCTAGCGTGTACACAAATTTTGATTACTTTGTTGCTGGGTCAATGATGATTGGTGAAATTAAACGCAATAACCGAATTCGTTTATCGATTCACTCTTTGATTGAGTCTTTGCTTAAATATCATAAACCAATTATCGCTACCGATTTAGAAGGTTGGCAAGCCATTGAATTGATTATTAAGTCCGGAATTAGCATCGTTTCATCTGAAACTATTGCTTCAAGCAATGACATGTTACTACCACTTGATAAAAAGAAAATTGAAAAATTAGTGGCTTTAGATGATAATTATCGTCAGGGGAGATGGAAATATGGCCAAAGATAACGTAATTAAAAACGATGCAATTACCAGACAAGAAGATGACTTTGCGCAATGGTACACCGATGTGTGCCGAAAAGCGGAGCTGATGGACTATTCATCAGTCAAAGGTTTTATTATCTATCGACCTTATGGTTACGCGATTTGGGAAGAAATTCAAAACTATTTAAATAAAAGATTTAAAGATACTGGACATCAAAATGTTTATATGCCAACC
Organism: Erysipelotrichaceae bacterium; assembly: GCA_012744375.1. Lineage (GTDB taxonomy): Bacteria > Bacillota_I > Bacilli_A > RFN20 > CAG-826 > RUG14515. Next base: position 2,353 of record JAAYCD010000083.1, read on the forward strand.
GTGATTCCACAATCTTTGTTGCAAAAAGAAAAAGATCACGTTGAGGGTTTTGCTCCTGAATGCTTAGTAGCTACTAGAGGTGGTGGCACCGAACTAGATGATCCACTAATCATTCGTCCAACGAGTGAAACTTTGTTTTGCGAACACTATGCGAAAATTATTTCCTCATATCGTGATCTACCAAAACTTTATAACCAATGGTGTTCAGTAGTGAGGTGGGAAAAAACTACCCGTCCATTCCTTAGAGGGGCGGAATTCTTATGGCAAGAAGGTCATACCATGCATGAAACCGAAGAAGAAGCACGCACCGAAACATTAAAGATGCTCGAAGTTTATGCTGACTTAGGCCGTGATTTATTAGCAATTCCATTTACTACTGGAAGAAAGACAGATAAAGAAAAATTTGCTGGAGCTATGGAAACTTATTCAATCGAAGCATTAATGCCTGACGGCAAGGCTCTACAAAGCGGTACCACACATTATTTTGGCACTGGTTTCTCTGAAGCTTTTGGTATTAAATTTCAAGGAAGAGACGGAAAGATTTATAATCCACATCAAACTTCTTGGGGCGTATCTACTCGTTTGTTGGGTGCAATTATTATGGTTCATGGTGACGATAATGGTTTATCCTTACCTCCGTATGTAGCTCCAATTCAAGTGGTAGTTATTCCTGTTGTTCAACAAAAGCCAGGTGTTATTCCTGCTGCTAGAGAACTCGAAAAAATGCTAAAAGATGTAGATATACGTGTAAAATTAGATGAATCTGATAAAACTCCAGGCTGGAAGTATTCAGAATATGAAATGAAAGGCATTCCACTTCGTGTAGAAATTGGTCCTCGAGACATCGAAAATGGTGTGGTGACAATTGCTGTTCGTCACGACGGAAGAAAACTCACGGTGAAAAAAGAAGAGCTTGTTGAAACAGTCAAATATCTATTCAAGCAAATTCATCGAGAGATGTATGAAAAAGCATATGCTTATTTCTTAGAACATACTACCGAAGTGCAAAATATGGATGAATTAAATGCGGCTTTAAAAAAAGGTGGCTATGCCAAGGCTATGTGGTGTGGTGAACGCACATGTGAAGAAAAGGTCAAAGAATTGACCACCGCGACTGCTCGCTGTATGCCCTTTAATCAAATTCCAATTGGTGATACATGTATTGTGTGTGGTCAACCAGCGAAAAAGGTTGTCTTATTTGCGAAAGCTTATTAATTAACAAAATTACCTATTTAATTTTGAACGCCTATTATGTTAATATAATGTGCGTTCACACGGAGTAGTACCCAAGTTGGTGAAGGGGCTTCCCTGCTAAGGAAGTAGACCGGGTAACTGGTGCATGAGTTCGAGTCTCATCTACTCCGCCATCTATAAAATACGATATTGATACAAAGTCAGTATCGTTTTTTGTTAGATAATATCTTACTTTTTTAAAATGTGTATTTTTATGCATTATTGAAAATATGTTAAAAAAAGTGCAAAATATAAACTTTTTTCTGACTCTTGCACTTAAATGCCTCACTCTTGCACTTAAATCAGTCACTTTAGCACTTAAATCGCTTAAATGACATATAAGGTTGAAATCCTGTTTGTAAGTAAGAGATAAATGGTCAAAAAGTGTGGCATTCAACAGATAAGTATCGTCGCATTATCTTCCAATGTAACAGCAAATTCGCTAATGAAAAAAAGTGCGAAACACCAATGTTCACTGAAGAACAAATTAAAGTGGCCTTCTTAGCTTCCTTTAATCAGTTTGATAAGACAAGCACAATTGAGGATTTAGAACTTACTATTAAAGTCTTAAATGACAATACAAGAATAGATAAAAAACTAATCAATCTTGAAGTTGAAACAAACGCTATAGTTGCTGTATTTGATAAGAGGATTAAAGATAACCTAGAGAAAGCTTTAAACCAAGATGATTATAGTAGTAAGTGGCTTTCTTTAAAAGATAAGTATGATGCATTAGTGGCACAAGCCAACAAACTAAGAGAAGAGAAAAAGAACAAAGCAACACTAATCAACCATATTAAATTGTTTATCATTGCCCTAAAAGATAATAAAGATTTAGTGAGTGCGTTCTCAAACAAGCTCTGGACAACGTTAATTGAGAGCGTTTCGGTAAATAAGGACGGAACATTAAGATTCAGGTACTATTCCGGACTCACTAATATAGTTCATAAATAGCCCTCATAGTTTATTTGTTTTCCA
>JAAYCD010000005.1 GCA_012744375.1 Erysipelotrichaceae bacterium
AGGTATATCTTATGCGAGATGGATTTATCAAAGTGGCAGCGGTAACACCAAATTTAAAGGTAGCGGATGTCGATTATAACTACAAAAAGATTGTAGAACTATTAGACATAGCCACATCACAAAAAAATAAAGTGATAGTTTTTCCTGAACTTTGTTTAAGTGGATATACGTGCCACGATCTTTTCATGCAAGATAGACTTTTAGACGAATGTAAAAACGGCTTAATTAAACTCGCTGAGCATAGTGTTAATTACGACAGCATTATATTTGTGGGTTTGCCCATTGATATTGAAGGAAAATTGTATAACGTTGCCGCGGCGATAAATAAAGGAAAAATATTAGGTTTAATTCCTAAACATTATTTGCCAAACTATAACGAATTTTATGAAGCTCGACAATTTTTCAGTGGTAAAAATCTTAATATGTCGATTAATATCGGAGGACAAATCGTTCCAGTTGGTGAAAAAATAGTGTTCACGTGTAACGAAATGAGTGCTTTAAGAATTGCCGCGGAAATATGTGAAGATATTTGGGTGCCTAATTCTCCGAGCATTTTTCATGCTTTGAACGGGGCTAATTTAATAGTTAATTTATCAGCCTCAAATGAAATAGTTGGAAAAAGCAGTTACCGCAAGCAATTAGTGTCTAACCACTCCGCGAAAATTATTTCAGGATATATTTATGCTTGTTCGGGACCAAGTGAATCTACGCAAGACGTTGTTTATTCTGGGCACAATTTAATCGCAGAAAACGGCCGCATTCTCGCCGAATCTAAACTTTTCTTTGAAGGAATCATCAGTGCAGAATTAGATATGAAAAGACTCGATGCCGAAAGAAGAAGATGGACTACATTTGAAAGCTCAGAAATATCTAGTTATCTAAAAGTTAATTTCTCATTAAAAGAAGAACAAACTAAATTAACTAGATTTATTGATCCGCATCCGTTTGTTCCTAAAGATAATCAAGAACGTAATCATCGGTGTGAAGATATTATTAACATTCAAGCCCATGGACTTAAAAAGCGACTTGAGCACATCACCACTAAAACTGCACTTATCGGTGTCTCGGGTGGCCTAGATTCCACGCTTGCGCTTATGGTAACAGTTAAAGCTTTTGATTTGTTGGGTTATGACCGCAAAGGCATTATTGGTGTGACCATGCCGGGATTTGGCACCACCTCCCGAACATATGAAAATGCTGTTAAATTAATTAATTGTATCGGCGCTACTTTTAAGGAAATATCAATTGTTGAAGCAGTTAATGTTCACTTTAAAGATATTGGTCATGATAAAGATATTTTCGACGTTACTTATGAAAACTCACAAGCTAGAGAAAGAACCCAAATATTAATGGATTTAGCAAACAAATATAATGGGATTGTCATAGGTACGGGTGACTTATCAGAACTCGCTTTGGGTTGGACAACATATAATGGCGACCATATGTCGATGTATGCCGTTAATGTTTCAATTCCAAAAACTTTGGTGAAATATTTAGTTAAGTATTTTGCCGATACTATAGAAGATAAAACAATTGCCAATTGCTTAAACGACATTCTCGATACCCCTATTTCTCCAGAATTATTACCCACTAATGGAAAAGACATTGTTCAAAAAACTGAAGACATTGTTGGTCCATACGAATTACACGATTTCTTTATGTACAATATGCTCCGTCATGGTAGTTCGCCAAGAAAGATATATCGTCTCGCTCAAATAGCGTTTCTTGGTATATATGATGAGACGACCATCTTAAAATGGGAAAAAGTGTTTTATAAAAGATTTTTCTCACAGCAATTTAAAAGAAGTTGTTTGCCCGATGGACCTAAGGTTGGTTCGATTGCTATTTCTCCACGTGGAGATTTAAGAATGCCGAGCGATGCTTCCGCTTCTATTTGGTTAAAGGAATTAGAAAATCTTTAATAATGTCGGATTATCAACACCTAAAACGTAACTTTGGACCAGTATATGATAAAAATTCTAAGATATTAATTTTAGGTACTTTTCCTTCGGTTAAATCACGAGCAGTGTCGTTTTATTATGGTCATCCACGAAATCGCTTTTGGCCAATACTAGCGAAAATATATAACGAAGAAATATCGAACGGTATTACGGAACGCCAAGCTTTTTTATTGCGTAATGGCATTGCTTTATGGGACACGATTGAAGAATGCGATATTATCGGTTCGAGTGACGCTAGTATTAAAAATGTCGTTCCTATTGCCATTATGAAAATATTAAACGAGGCAAAAATCAATCATATTTATTGTAATGGAGATACTTCCTATCGATTGTTTATGAAGTATTTATATCCAATTTGCCAAGTAACCCCTTTTAAGTTACCTTCCACTAGTCCTGCAAATGCCGCCTGGACTTTTGAACAACTAGTAAAAGCGTGGGAAGTAATTTCTAAATAAAGTGTTAATATATTCGTATGGGAGATAATATGTTTAAAGTAAAAATCACTGTCATGAAGATTGTCCATCATCAAGACTTAATTGATAAATACGAGAACCCAATTTCTCATACATGCGATATGAAATTAGGCGATACTTTTATTTCCGAAAATGGACAAAAGCCAAAAAACTTTTGTGGAAGTGCTTGGCATAACGTGTCTCCATTTGTCGAACAACTCGCTAATGGCGGGGGCAACTTTTATGATGGGTGGATGAAAAATCCGAAGTCAGCGATGATAGCGTGTAATGATGGTTTTAGACCAGTTAGTTTTTTGTTAGAAACTATAGAATAAATATAAATAAGTATTAAAAGAATAAGTTTGAGCGAACAGAATTTATGTTCGCTTTTGTTTTAATTGCCAAGATTTGATTTAGCACAATTTTTACATGCAAATTAAATGCGACCCTTTATTTTGATTTGCTATAATTACATAAGTGAGAACTAATATTTTTAGTCCTCGCTTACTAGCTATGTTTGATTACACAAGAGCATCAATAAAAATTACTATTCAAAGTTTGCGAAAATATGCGCGCATTTTTAAATATTGTTCGCTCGTATTTACTTGTGCCTATTTTGTTTACGCGATATGGTCAAAAACTGGCATCTTTTATCTTAATGTCGCTTTGGCTTCTTTATTTTTGCTTTACACGATTTTTGATTTAATTACTGAAAGAATGCGCAGCATCAAAAGAGCTAGAAAAATAATTAAGCGCAGTTATGGTTGGGTAAGTTTAGTCCTTAAACTAGTCTCTTTGGGAGCGATGATATACGGCATTTATAATGCTGCGACAAATGTTGCTGCGATTTCTACAATCCTTGCCACATTGATGATAATTTTATGGGTTTTGCAAGTATTCATGGAACTTGTTATTGCCATTATTGAAGATAAATATGATCTCATCCTAGCGGGATGGAAAAAAGACATTGAAGACATCATGATGCCTAAAACCAAAGTTGATAATTTCTTTAAGAGAATTAGAGGACAAGAAGTGCCTCCTCCACCCGAGAAGAGCAAAGAGCTTTTAATCCTTGAAAAGAAAATGCAAGAAATGGAATTGGGTAAGAAGCCAACAAAAGCGGCAAAGAAGACAATAAAAGAATCTAAAAAAGATAAATCTAAAGTTAAGAAAGCAACTTCTTCTAATCAAAAATCTAATTCTAAAACCGAAATAAGAAAAAATAAAACATCTTTATAAAACTGAGCTCGCCTTAACCTCACTAACAAAATAAATAAGTAAGTGTTTATTATTATTATTATTAGTTGTGGTCGTAAAATCTAGAACATAGATATTATGGAGAAGCCATCTTATAAAGCGAGAAAGCGTTTAGCAATTGGATACCTAATCTGGGCAGCGGTTGTTATTGTTTTTACGATTGCTTGCGCAAAACACGAATTAAGACCTTGGGTGATTATTTTGAGCACCACTGTGGCGATATTATCCTTTGCTTTGTTTGTTATTTTATTAAAAGACGACGAAACTCCTAAGATTGTTATTAAGAAAACTAAAAAAACCAAACGTAAATAAATTAATAACCATTCAAAGCATTTGCTATCCAACAATACCTACAAATAATGGAATCATGCAATTAGTTGGCGGGCAATCATATTTACCATTAGTATAATTTTTGTATTACTAATAGTAGAAACGCTCTCTTTTTATTTTGTCTCGATTTGATACAATAAATCGCAAGAATAAAAGAGGTAAGTATTATGCTAGGTGATAAAATTAAGGCTTTTAGAAAAGAACAAAAGATGACCCAGGAACAACTAGCGGTGACAATGAATGTAACCGTTGGAGCAGTTTCCAAATGGGAATTAGGTTTATCTCATCCTGATATTACGCTTTTACCAAAACTAGCCAAATTATTTGGCGTTTCCTTAGATGTGTTGTTTGATTTTCAATTAACCGATGAAAGCGCAGATGATTATGCTAAATCAATTAAAAACTGTCGTCATGATAAACAATATGATCAAGGTGCCGAGATTGCCACTGAAGCCATCCGTCGCTATCCCAATAATTTTGACATTATTTATCAATCCGCCACTTTGTTTATGCTTCAAGGTATTGAAAGAAGAAATAGTAAAGCGTTAGAAAGAGCTTTGGAATTATTTAAGCAAAGCTGCCCGCTTATTGGGCAAAATAGAGATCAATCTATTAGTGAACTATCAATCCAAATCAACATCGGTGAAGCATTGCTCCATTTGGGAAAAACCAAAGAAGCTTTTGAACATCTAAAAAAATACAATTACCGCGGCATTAATAACACCAACATTGGTTACTTATTAATTAAAGAAGGCAAAGTGGATGATGCTTTTCATTATTTATCAGAAAGTTTATTAAATATTGTGGCCGAAGCAATGAGTTGTGGCATTGCTTTTACTAATGCCTATATTGAAAAGAAACAATATCAATATGCCTATGAAATTTTACAAATGGTATATGATTTCACGAATCATTTAAGAAAAGATAATCAAGTTTCCTATATTGACAAGATGCAAGTCATCCTTCTTGCGGGCATGGCGCAAGCCCATGTTAGCAACCAGCGGTTTCCAGAAGCCAATAGTTGCTTGCTTAAAGCTTATGAATTAGCCAAAATATTTGATATCTCACCAGATTATAATGCCCAAAACATTAAGTTCTACCAAGGAGATAAGAAAATTTTTGGTGATGATGCTGGCGAAACCGCGATGGCTAGTGTCGAAAGAATTATTTCGATGTATGAAAGTAATACCGAATATCTTAAAAACGCATGGAACAACATTATTAGCAGCAAGTAAGGAGTCTTTATATGAGCAAAAAAGATAGAAAACCAAAGTATACCGCCCAAGCCCCTGAAGTAAAAGCAATGAGTCGGCGACTTAAAGCACAGTTTTTTCGGGGTAATCGTTGGAACTTTATCGGAGGCTTAACGGCAACATTATTAGTTGCAGGTGTTAACTTGGTGATTTCATGGTTGCTTCAACAAATTATTGATGCTGCTAATAGTAGTGCGAATGCGTTGGATTTATTGACACTTCTCATACTAAGTATCTCTTTAGCTATCTCGATGATTTTCATATCAATTTTGGACCGCGCGACGCATCCAAGATTTATTGAAAAAGCAATGTCACAGTATAAAGATATGGCGTTTGCGGAAATATCTAAAAAGAGCATAAGCTCATTCGCCGTAGAAAACACTTCTACTTATTTATCTGCTCTATCAAACGATGCTACCAGTATTGAAAATAACTACGTCGGTAATATATTCCCATTATTTATGAATATTGCTTTCTTTATCGGTGCCTTTTCCATGATGATTTTTTATAGTCCAATTTTAACGCTTGTCGCAGTCGGTCTATCTTTATTCCCAGTTATTGGTTCAATGATAACAGGCAATAAATTACCTAAAATCGAAAAAGTCGTTTCTGAAAAAAACGAAGGATTTATGGGCATGTTAAAAGATATGTTAACTGGTTTTTCGGTTGTAAAAAGTTTCAAAGCAGAAAGAGAAATGATTAAGCTTTTTAAAGCGAGCAATGAAGAAGTAGAAGTTTCAAAAAGACGCAAAAGACAAGTGAATATCGTTATCCAAATGATTGCAGGATTTGCCGGTATTGTGGCACAGTTTGGTGTCTTCTTATTCGGTGCATACCTTGCGTTAAATACCGGAGAAATTACGGCTGGCGTAGTCATTGTCTTTGTGCAATTAATGAACTTTGTGATTAATCCCATTAGTACCTTCCCTCAACTTTGGGCCAGCAGAAAATCCGCGTTAGCGCTCATTGATAAACTCGCTTTAGCCTTAACCGAACAAGTCGAACAAAAAGGAGTGATTGTCGACCAATCACTAAACAAAGCCATCGAATTAAAGCATGTTAACTTTGGTTATGAAGAAGATAATACTATCTTAAAAGATGTTTCCGTTAAGTTTGAAGCGGGCAAAAGTTATGCGCTAGTTGGAGGTTCAGGAAGTGGCAAGTCAACCTTATTAAATCTTTTGATGGGAAGTTACCTAACTTACGAAGGCGAGATTATTTTTGATGGTAATGAACTAAAAGAAGTAAATTTAGATTCTTTGTATGACTTAATGTCCATCATTCAGCAAAATGTCTTCGTTTTTGATAGCTCCATCAAAAACAACATCACAATGTTTAAAGACTTTGATGAACAGAAGATAAAACTTGCGATTAAACAAGCCGGCTTAGCGACAATGATTGAACAAAAAGGTATGGACTATGCCTGTGGAGAAAATGGTAATGGCCTATCGGGTGGAGAAAGACAGCGTATTTCTATTGCGCGATGTTTATTAAAGGGTAGTTCCGTCATGCTCGTAGATGAAGCTACTGCAGCTCTAGACGTAGAAACTGCTGTCGCGATCACTAACTCAATCTTGGATATCAAAAACCTGACAAAAGTTGTAGTCACTCATCGCTTAGAAGAATCAATATTAAAAAGATATGATAAAATCTTCGTTATGCAAAATGGCAGTTTAATTGAACAAGGCACATTTGATGAACTCATGCAAAGCAATGGTTATTTCCGTTCTTTATATATGGTTTCTCAATAAACACTATTTACCCAATTGTATTAAAGGGCATTTTCCGCACAGCCTATCGTTTGACAAAGATGTATCAAATAAAATACGCTATGAGCATCTACTTACGGAGGTAACTAATATGTGGCAAAGTCCTTTTAATATTCGTTTTTTAAGAAGCCCTTATCAAAATAGTGGGCAAACTTTTAAGACAATCGATGAATATATCGCTGCTCAAGCAATAGAACTACAACCAACTTTATTAAAGATTCGTGAGACCATACGTAAAATTATTCCAAACGCTATAGAAAAGATTTCATATATGATGCCGACATTTTGGGATAAGAAAAATATTGTCCATTTTGCCGCTTTTAAGAATCACATTAGTTTATTTCCAGGAAGCGAAGCAACAACTTATTTTGCGGAACGCTTAAAAGACTATAAAACTAGCAAAGGGACGATTCAGTTTCCGCTTAATAAGCCAATCGATCATCAATTAATTGAAGACATTGTTAAATGGAGAAGCGCACAAGTAAAAAAGTAACGTTCACTTTTTATAATTGACCACCATCATTTAAATAAAATTAAATAATGGCACCTTAGAGATGCCAAATGTTTGAAGTTATTAATTTTTTATATCCACCGCGAATGGTTTTGCATTTTGATAAAGCTGGCGGTGCTTTTTTAAGAAGCTTTTCGTTTGTGAAACGGCTCGTCCTACATATTTTTTTGGACTTAGAATTTTGGATA
>JAAYCD010000007.1 GCA_012744375.1 Erysipelotrichaceae bacterium
GCGGCTTTCTTTGCTTTTGGTTCTTCTTTAACGAGTTTACCATTTAAGAAAACTGCTTTACCATCATAATGACCACATTTTGGACAAACATGGTGTGATTTAATCATTTCGCCACAATTTGGGCAAGTGACTAAACCAGTAACGGTTAATTTGAAGTGTGTTCTTCTTAGTCTTTTTCTAGTTTTGCTAATTCGTCTTTGTGGAACGGCCATAGGACTTTCCTCCTTTTTGCAACGTGTATAATTTTATTAATAAAGCACCTTTTTGTCAATAAAAGTTAAGACATCTTCTAAATTGTTGTAATTTAATTCGATAGGAGCATATCTTTTTGCAAAATAACAGTGATGAACTCACCAACCTTAGATTCCTTATTAGGAATCTTCACTTCTAAATAATTCGATGTATGACCAATATTCGCATTTTCTTTGCTTGAATATTTCTCAATTAAAACTGTAATGGGTTTATTTAAATAACGACTTGCGTAATTTTCATATAGTATTTTAGATAACTGAATTAAGCGTTTTGAGCGGGCTTTTTTTATGTCAGTAGGTATTTGCCCTTCCATCGTCGCTGCCAACGTTCCAGGACGAACGGAATAAGGAAAAACGTGAAGCATATCAAAGCATTCGGCACATAAATTATATGTATCCATAAAATCTTGTTCACTTTCCTTAGGAAAGCCAACAATTACATCGCTTGAGATCATAATATCAGGTACTTGGGCTTTAATTTCTTTGATCCGTTTGATAAATTTTTCTCTAGTATATTTACGGTTCATTAATTTTAAGATGTGATTAGAACCACTTTGTAAAGGAATATGCAAGTGCTTAGCAAGATTTGGTTTTTCGATAAGTAATTTAATTAAATGGTCATCGATTTCGCTTTCCTCTATTGAAGAAATTCTTAAGCTTTTTAAGCCTGGTAAAGCAAGTAATTGTTCCACCAAAGAAGAAAAAGAAGTATCAATTAAATCTTGGCCATATCCACCGACGTGAATGCCAGTTAAAATGATCTCTTGATAACCTTGGGCGATTAAATATTCTGCTTCTTTAATGACATTAACTTTTTCTCTAGAACGCATCTTTCCCCGACGATAAGGCACGATACAATAAGTACAAAAATTGTTACAGCCATCTTGTATTTTTAAATAAGCTCTAACATTTTCGCTAAAAGAAGCGATACCTAATTCTTCATAAGCAAATGAGCGTGGATTATTTTCTATCACGCCTTCCTTAACTTTTCCCGCGTTTAAAGTCTCAATAATTAACGCGACAATTTCTTTGCGATGCGAAGTACCAATGACAATATCTGGCTTAATTTCTTCCTTGATAAATTGATGGTTTTCTTGTGCATAACAACCCATAACTGCGATGATGGCGTGCGGGTGATTGTTTTGCATTTTGCGAATGTGTTGGCGACTTTTTTGGTCCGCAATTGCGGTGACAGAACAAGTGTTGATAATAATGACATCAGGATTATCATTATCTTCGATAAATCCTTCTTGTTGCAAAAGTGAAGCGACTGCGTTTAATTCATAAGCATTAACTTTGCAGCCGATATTTAAGGTTTTGTATTTTTTCATAATTTGGCCCAATCGTGGAATCTAATTAAAAGCAATAAATGTGAAGAGATGAAGCCGTTTTCATTTAAAGCACGAATCAAGGCTTCGCGATCAAAATCGAAATACGCATCCACAACTGGATAAATTCTTTCAAGCATATGCGAATAATTAGGGTGTCTAATAAAGCGATCAAATAAGACGATTGAAGCATCGAGTCTCCCTTGATCGTTAACAAAATATATCGTATTAGTGTCGTAATGGAAGAAAGCTGCTTCTTTATCGACAGTTTTGATTTTCACTAAGCGTGTAAAGTGCGAGTTATATAACTCATGACCATACGTATCAAAAGGGTCCACCACCGTATCCTTGAAGTTGTCTTTTAAGCTGTTATATGGATAAGTTAATAGCTTCTCAGGATTTTCATAATAAATTTGATTTAAAGCTCGAGAAAATATCGGGATATAAATCTTTTCGCTACCTTCTTGGTAATAAGGCTGTTCGGATATAATTTCGTGATAAATTTTCAACAAATTTGTGTGGCTCGATTTGCTGTTGACTTTAATATAACCTTTGAGGTTTTCGATTTCGTTTTCTAAAATAACGCTATTTAAGCAGCCATATAAAACGATATTCGCGCGAATGACATCAAAGGAATCCCTAACATCATACAAATAAGCAAAACGCGGAATCTTTAATAGCAGATGGCGATTTTCAATGAAAAAAAGATATTCTTCACTCTGAAGAAAACTCGTTCTTTTTTTAGCTTTGCCAGCAATGTAATTTAATAATTTTCTCATATTTCTAAAATATATCCTAACACACTCAAGCCATAAATGGCTGCAGTTTCAGCGCGTAGAATCCGTTTGCCCAAAGAAGTTCTGATAAAGCCCTTCTCGGTTAGCATTTTAATTTCTAACTCACTGAAACCACCTTCTGGTCCAATTAATAAACTAATTGATTTTCCTTTTGTAATACCAGAAAACATTGTTTCAACTTGACTAGCATCACATTCATAAGCGACATAGTTTAAGTCACTCATCACTTGTAATGGTAAATTCTTTAAATCAAAAATGCCTAATATTTGAGGTATTTTTAAACGATGCGATTGCTCGCTTGCCTCTTTGATAATTTTTTCAAATCTAACGATTTTCTTTTCTGTATCTTTGCCTTGGTAAGTGACAACACTACGTTCACTTTCGATTAATGCAATTTTGCTGACGCCAAGCTCAGTGGCTTTTTGGATAACTAAATCAATTTTGTCGCCTTTAGTTAAGGCAAACAAAAGAGTAATTTCTTCCTTTAATTCAACGTCATTATCGATTTCATGAACAACAACAACACTAAGTGGAGAAATATTTTCTAAACGGCATAAGTAAGCTTTATTTTCGGCTACGACTTCAATTTCATCCCCCTTTTTCATGCGCATGACATGTAAAAGGTGATGAATATCATCATTGCTCAAACCGACTTGTGGAAAGAAATTAATTGTCGCGAAATAGCGTTGCATTAGTTGACAAATTCTCCCTCGCCATCTTTCAAGTTTGGTATTAA
>JAAYCD010000119.1 GCA_012744375.1 Erysipelotrichaceae bacterium
ATGTGGCACGCGTTCCAGCTTATTCTCCTTTCGCTGTAGCAGAACATGCTTTTGCGCTTATTCTTTCTTTGAATCGCCACATCCACAAAGCTTATATCCGTTCTAGAGATTTCAACTTTAATTTAGAGTCTTTGACTGGTTTTGATTTATATGGAAAAACCATTGGTGTTATCGGTACTGGAAAAATTGGCCGTGTCTTTGTCGACATTGCCAAAGGTTTCGGCATGAAGGTATTGTGTTATGATCCATATCCAATTAAAGATAATTCTTATGAATACACTACACTTGAAGAAATTTATCGCCAAGCCGATATCATTTCCTTACATTGTCCTTTATCACCTGAGAATCATCATATGATTAACGAAAAGGCCATTTCCCAAATGAAAAAAGGTGTCATGATAATTAACACCTCTAGAGGTGGTTTGATTGATTCAAAGGCTTTATTAGAGGGATTAAAGGAAAAGAAAATCGGTTCAGTTGGCTTAGATGTTTACGAAGAAGAAGCTAACCTATTCTTTCATGATAACTCTTTCAAAATTATCGATGATGATGTCTTGGCTCTATTAATTTCAATGCCTAACGTTATCGTTACTTCTCACCAAGCATTTTTAACTAATGAAGCTTTAGGAAATATCGCCGAAACGACCATAAAGAATTTAAATGAATATTTCTCCGGCGAATTTATGAATAACGAACTATGTTATCACTGCCAACAAGCTAGTAATCCTGAGGCTTGCTATAGATCAAAAACCAAGCGTTGTTTCTAACTGATAGTAGTTGTTAATTTTTTCTCTCACAATATATAATGAAGAAAAGGAGAGATATTATGAAATTTTTAAGATGTCGTGTATGCGGCAAAATTATTGCTATTGTCAATGATTGCTCAACTTGTCCCACAATTTGCTGTGGTGAACCAATGAAAGAACTCCCAGTCAATACCACAGATGGCGCTCATGAAAAACACGTTCCAGTTTATGAAGTTAAAGATAAAGTTGTGACTGTTAAAATCGGCGCTGTTGAACATCCAATGATTGATGCTCACTATATTGAATGGATTGCCTTAGAAACAAATCTCGGCAACCAAAGAAAACTATTAAAACCAGGTGATAAACCAGTCGCCCAATTTGCGCTATTAGATGGCGAAGAAGTGGTGGCGGTTTACGAACATTGCAACTTACACGGATTATATAAAGCATAATCAGTTACTCCAAATATTCAATAAACAAAAAGCTCCATATTGGAGTTTTTTTGCTGGATTTTTTAACAAAAAAACAACCGGTTAAGACAATTGCCTTTCCGGTTGTTTGTTAAATTATTTGTTCTAAAACAAATTATCTAAACTGACTAGTAATAATCAACGGAGAATGTTAATTCAACGGTGTATCCATTAGGGGTAATGTTACTTGTATAGGCAGATTTGTTGTCGCCATCAAAGAAAACGTAAACTTTAACTGTTGTACCATTTACTGAGTGGTCGGAAAATTCACTAGTAGTTAATTTACCAGGTCCAGCGATTTCTAGAAAACCGCCAGTATAAACTACATCGGCAGCCAAGCCAGAATTATTTTGCTTGAAAAGTTGATAATGAGTGACGGCTCCTTCAGTAGATTCAACAAGAACTGAAACAGCATTTCTCATTGGCTCATCACTTGGTGTACCAGCACCAAAAGCCACAGAAGTAACTTTTAGTGGGTCTGGTGCATTGACGTCACCGGCCAATGGGTCTAAACGGATTTTGAATGTGTTGATTAAAGCATAATATGGCAAACTGACTTCGGAAATTTCGGTATAGTCTCCAGAAGGACCGGCAGAGCCAGGGTTAACGCTGTGGTTAGTAACCCATACAACATTAGTGCGGTTATAATCAACAATTGTTTGCTTATCGTCTTCGTCAGTACCAAGACCGCCAACAACGTTGGCTGCAGCTAAAGATGTCTGTGCGTTGGATGCACTGGCGGTGATTTGGTTTTGACCATCGAAGAAAGTGCCAGTTTCAACAGTGCCAGAACCATCGACAATTTGTAAGAACACTTGGTCACCTTTTGCTTTAATGGTCATGCCAGTGGCGGCAACAGTTGTATTCATAGAGAACCAAGCAACGGTTCCGGTAATAGAGGCGGCTGTGGATAATAAGAGCATTCCAATAGCAGGAATAATAATTTTTGTCTTTTTCATAATGTTTAATAAACTCCTTTTAAATGACAAAATCACTCAACTAATATCTAGACTGAGTGGACGATAGGAATTTCGCATTGTTAGGACAAATAGGATTGGGACTTCCCCGGTTGTTCAACTTTGCTCCTATAGTTTAGGATTATAATTAATAATTGTCAAATGAAATTTTGTATTTATTATAATAAATAAATTTTATAACAATAAATTTGTTTCAATTTCATACGCGTTATATTTTCCTTAATTATCTAATATCTGGTAGCACATACAATTAATTAAAAAAAGTGCTTTGTTTTTATAGGTTTTTCGCACTCCCAGTTTAATATAAATTATTAACAATGCTTTTACAAAATAACATTTTTAACATACTATCGATTATTTATTATCTTAAACCTTTGTTTACCTAGGATATAATCCTAGGGCTAACCATAATATTTTCTAGAATATGCACACTTTAAAAAACCATTGGATTAATAACAAAATATATAATAAAATGACATCAACTTGGAAAAGAAAGTGTTTATTATGAACAAATACAAAAAGCCACTATTTATTGGGTTAATTGTCTTGGATGTTGCCATTACTGTCTTTTTATTCATCATTAGCATAATGATTCTTGCAGTTGTAGTTCCTGCGGACACAATTACAGACGCGATTAATAACTCTACGGGTTTGATCAAATATTTATTGCAGAATTCAACAATATATTTGGTTTTATTCGTTATTCCTCTCTTCTTGATATTAGCAGCCAATATCGTTGGTTTGGTTTTCTATGTGAGAAAAACCGCTGAAAAAGAAAAAGTTAAATTGCATGATTTATCTGAAGAAGAAAAAGAAGCCCTAAGACAAGAATTGTTAAAAGACTTACAAAAAGGCTCTTCTGATAAATAATCAGAAATATTATTAAAAAAATGCGCAACAAATGCGCTTTTTTTATTGGAAAAAAATAATTAATAAAATAATTAAAAAATAATTAACATATATATTGCATCCAATAATTTAATATGATATTTTATTTTCAAGTAAAAGCAAAACCGGAGTGATTCGGTGACGCAAAACTACAGGGTCTTTATCAAAAAGATAGCCAGCTGCCTTAGGGATTGAAATAATCCGCCAATGAATGGATGATAGGCAACTGGCGTTTTTATTTCAAAACCAATTGGGACAAATATTTTAGGACACCTTTTTGGAGTAAAAACCACAATTTTTATGTATGACTTATCATTTGTAAAGAAGAGAAGAGCAAGAAAGATAGTTGCTATCGCTAGCTTATTTTCCACTGTTGGGATCGCATCCCTAGTGGTGATTTCTTTTCTTGGACGAAGTACAGGCGTTTACACCATTTCGCTCACTAATTCTATGGTTAGGCTTTCCCTAAGCCAAAAACTTGATTTTGTTGAAGAAACTTCATATCTAAAGTATGAGGGAATAAAAAACTTTGAAGAAAACACCTATAGATCATTACCAGCTGACAGTATCTTGGATAGCGAAAACACTCCATATACATATGGCGCAGTAGGTGATGTTGTTAATGGACGTTATGCTTTCTTAAAAGTTTCCTTCTATGTGAAGAACGTTGGCAAAGTCTCCGCTAATTACGTCTTGGACGTCAATATTAGTGGAAATACCAAAACTAATGATGGTACAGGGAGAACCCTCGACGATACGGTGCGCATAATGGTCTTTGACAATAATCCAGAAGAAAACACGCATAACAAGCGCATATTCGCTAAGGCGGCTTATATGAATAATATTGACCGCAATGGTCAACCAACTAATCGCGAGTATGTTGCTGAAACCGCCGATCAAGAAGATGATTCTTATCCCTTGGCCGAAGTTTTTTATTCTAATGATATTGTCGCGCGTTATAACGTCGAATCTTTCGAACCAAATGACGTGAGAAGATACACAATTGTCATGTGGCTTGAAGGGTATGACCCGCAAGCGCG
>JAAYCD010000087.1 GCA_012744375.1 Erysipelotrichaceae bacterium
AAGAAAAAGCCCCACGATTCACATAATGCGTGCACGCGAGACTAGGATTTTGAGGAAGTTGCAATTAATTATTCAATTAACAATGAAAACAAAAAAGTGGACTTTTCGTCCACTTACATTTTGTGAGTTTTGTTAGGCTAATTTTTCAATTTCATTAGCGATACGTTCTGGAGTAAAATCGAATTTTTTAAGCACATCTTTAGTCGGTGCACTAGCGCCAAAATGATCTAAACCGATATTGTGAGCTGCATATCTTTCCCAACCGAATGTTGAAAGCATTTCGATTGAAACGCATTTTTCTTTTGGCAAGGAAATAACACTATTCTTATATTGCACGTCTTGCTTTTCAAAATAAGACCAGCACGGCATTGAAACAACACGAACATCAATTCCTTTTTCTAAAAGTAATTTTTGAGCTGCAATAGCCAAAGAAACTTCGCTTCCAGTGGCAATTAAAACAAACTTCGCTTCATTGGTTTCAGGAGATACTACATAAGCGCCAAGTTTAACCTTTTCGCCGTCTGATCCTTTAAGTAATGGTAAGTTTTGTCTAGATAAAATTAAAGCGGTTGGGCGAGTTTTACTTTGTAAAGCGACAAACCAAGCCCCATAAGTTTCTTTTTCATCAGCTGGACGAATGACATCCATATTTGGAATTGAACGCAACATCGCCAATTGTTCAATAGGTTGATGGGTTGGACCATCTTCGCCAACTGCGATGCTATCGTGAGAAAGTAAATAAATAGCTGGCAAGTGACTTAAAGCGGCCAATCTAACTGCTGGCTTCATATAATCGGTAAAAACGAAGAATGCGCCGATATAACTGCGCACGCCGCCATGTAATAACATGCCGTTTTGAGCGCACGCCATTCCGAATTCACGAATGCCCCAGTTGATATTATGTCCACCACGATTATTGGCGTCGAAATTTTCACCATTATTTAACTTAGTCATCACGGAAGCAGCAACGTCGGCAGAACCACCGAACAAATTAGGCATTGAAAGCATTAAGAAATTTAGTGCTTCGCCGCTAGCGACGCGGGTTGATTTAGTTGACCCTTCGATAAAGTCAGGATAAACGCCAGGGAGGTATTTATCTATATCAAGTCCAGTCAAGGAAATAAAACGCTCGACTTCATCGCGAGTTTTCTTGTTTTCTTTTAAGGAAACTAAAGTTTTTTGATAGTTGCCATATGCTTTTTGACCACGCGCACCTAAAGTGGCATTGAATAAATCATAGATTTCGTTAGGAACAAAGAAATCTTCGTGATCAAAACCATAACTTAGTTTTGCTTTCTTACCATCTTCCATGCCTAAGGGGTTACCGTGCACCTTGCTTGTGCCTTGCTTAGCACTACCAAAACCGATGATGGTGTTGATTTTAATCATCGTTGGTTTATCTTTACTAGCTTTAGCTTTGCTAATTGCAGCATCGATGGCATCGATATCATTGCCGTCTTTAACTTCGAGGACATTCCATCCACAGGCAGCAAAACGTCCCATAACATCTTCTGAGAAAGATAAATCTAAAGCGCCATCAAGTGTAACTTGGTTGGCATCATATAAAACAATTAATTTATTAAGTTTTTGGTGTCCAGCTAATGAAATAGCTTCTTGTGATACGCCCTCATGCAAACAGCCGTCGCCACACAATACATATGTATAGTGATTGCACACATCGTCGCCGAAAGTATAGAGCTTATTAACCATTCTTTCCGCCATGGCCATGCCGACTGCTTGAGCCAAACCTTGTCCTAAAGGACCAGATGTTGCGTCAATTCCATCGGTTAAACCGAATTCTGGGTGACCTGGAGTGACAGAATCAATTTGTCTAAAAGACTTTAAATCATCTAAAGTCACTTTGTAACCAGAAAGATGGAGCATTGAGTAAATGAGTGCGGAAGCGTGTCCAGCAGACATAACGAAACGGTCGCGGTTGAACCATTTACTTTCTTTTGGGTTAACCACTAAATGCTTTGTAAAAAGCGTATAGATGGCAGGAGCGCTTCCTAAAGGCATACCTGGGTGACCAGAGTTAGCTTTATTAGTCGCATCGATACATAGCGAACGAATGGTTGCTATGGCTAGTTGATCTTGTTTGTTCATATTTCCTTACCTCTTTCATTAGTAAATAATTAGTATATAATTGGAATTTATATAAAAAGTTATAAATCTACTCAACAATTTTTATTCCGAGTTCTTCTAACTGCTTGTCAGTCACTGGAGTTGGCGCATTAGTCATCGGATCGACGGCAGCTAAGTTTTTCGGGAAGGCAATGACATCACGAATATTATCTGTACCACCCAAAATCATCGCTAAACGGTCCAACCCAAACGCCATACCAGCGTGTGGCGGAGTGCCATATTGTAAGGCATCGACGAAGTAACCAAATTTTTTATTGATGTCTTCTGGTGACAAACCTAAAATTTCAAAAATCTTTCTTTGGACATCCTGGTTATAAATACGCATTGTCCCACCACCGGCTTCATAACCGTTGATGACAATGTCATAAGCATAGCTTAAAACTTTCGTTGGATCGGTGTCTAAATATGGAAGATCCTCGTCTCTAGGTCTTGTGAATGGGTGGTGAGAAGCATGTATCTCGCCAGTTTCCACATCCCTTTCGAACATTGGGAAATCGATAACCCATAATAAATCATATGTCCCTTCTTTGACAAGTCCTAATTGACGGCCATACTTGATTCTAATGGCACCGAGTAAAGGAGTGACGCGATTATCCGCGCCTGCTGCTAAGATAATAATATCATTATTATTGACAGTTAAAACGTCTTCTAGACCCTTAATTTCCGCTTCTGAGAGCATTTTTAAGATTGAACCAGTTAGCACACCGTTTTCCTTTTTAATGACTGTTAAACCGCCTAAACCGAATTTCTTGGCTTCGAGATTTAATTCATCAATTACTTTACGAGTAGTAATATCCGCAACACCTGGAACGACGATTGCTCTAATCGCTTCGGCAGCAGCAAAAGCGGCAAATCCACTACTAGCGAAAACTGCTTTTAGGTTATTTAACTCTAAACCGAATCTTGTATCTGGTTTATCACTGCCAAATCTTTCCATCGCTTCGTGGTATGTCATTTGGCGAAGTGGTAAAGGCACATCGTAATTAATAGTATTTTTGAAAATTTGTTGAACGAGGTTTTCCATCAATGATAAGAATTGATTTTGATCAAGGAATGAAGTTTCAATATCGATTTGCGTAAAATCTGGTTGACGGTCTGCTCTAAGATCTTCATCTCTAAAACATCTGGCAATTTGATAGTATCTTTCAAAGCCAGCAACCATTAGAAGTTGCTTAAACATTTGCGGACTTTGAGGAAGTGCATAAAAACTGCCTGGATGAACGCGTGATGGAACTAAATATTCCTTTGCACCTTCAGGAGAAGAAGCACAAAGCATAGGTGTTTCTATTTCGATGAAGTGATTTTGGTGCATAAAACTATGCACAGTCATTTTTATAGTATCGCGAATGTCGAAATACTTTTGCATCACTGGGCGACGTAAATCTAGGTAACGATATTTCAAACGTGTTTCTTCTAAAGCGTCGGTTTCATCAGCGATAATTAATGGGGTGGTTTTAGCAGAATTAAGTAAAATAATTTGCTCTGCCACTACTTCGATTTCACCAGTTTTAAGTTTTGGGTTAGCAACACCTCTAGCGGCTACTACGCCTTTAACTTGAATGACATATTCATTTCTTACATCAGGGATTTCTACGCCATCATTAACCACGACTTGAACAATGCCAGAACGATCGCGAAGATCAATAAAAAGTAAAGAACCGAGATTTCTTCTTTTGCTTACCCAGCCGAGTAAAGTGACTTTTTGGTTAAGGTTAGCTAAGCTAAGTTCGGAGTTATAATGACTTCTTTCCATAATGTATGGCCTTCTTTCTATTCACAGCTACAATCTTCACAATACTCGCCAAGATCACTATTGATTGTTTCGACAAGTTTATCAAGGGCAACGGTTTTTTGTTGTTTAGTTTCTAAGTTTTTAATAATGACTTCACGGCGATTAATTTCATCTTCGCCGATAATGACGGCAAATTTCGCCATTTTTCTTTCTGCGCGCTTGAACATACTATTTAGTTTAGCTTCTTCGAAGCATAAATCGGTACGGAAACCGGCTAAACGGAGTTCGGTAGCAACAGTTAATGCCATTTCTCTTGCCGCTAAGCCAAGTGGCATTACATAATAATCTAAATAATCATTGAGGATGTATCTCAGTAAGTCATCATCTTTTAAGACAGAGAACAATCTTTCTATTCCAAAAGAGAAACCTACCCCAGCGACGTCTGGTCCGTCTAACTCTTTAACGAGTTTGTCATAGTGGCCTCCAGCCCCAATTGCTCCATAATTATTGCCACCTTTAGAAATATAATGGAACTCGAAGACGGTTTCAGAATAATAATCTAGACCTCTAACTAAGGTGTCGTCGACTTGATATGGAATTTCTAAGGAATCGAGTAATGCCAGGACATATTCAAATCTTGACTGTGCTTTTTCGGATAAGAAATCTTTCATTCTTGGAGCATCTTTTACTAAATCGCGATCAGTTGGGACTTTACAATCCAAGATTCTAAGTGGATTTAAGTCATAGCGCGACTGACAGTCGTCACACATATCGCTTAAATAAGGTTCGAAGTATTTTTTTAGCGCTTCTTTATATGCAGTGCGCGATTGTTCATCGCCTAGAGTGTTAATTTTAAGCACCACTTTTTCTAAATTAAGCGATTGCAACATCGTATATGCTAGAGCGATAACTTCCACATCGATTTCAGGCGAATCAAAGCCGACTGCTTCAACTCCAAATTGGTTGAATTGCCGATATCTACCTAATTGAGGTCTTTCATAGCGAAAAACTGGACCGCAATAATAAGCTTTATAAGGCAGTTCATTAGTGAGCAATGTTTTGTTTTGGACTAAAAGTCGAATAATGCCAGCAGTAAATTCTGGACGCAATGTAATAGAACGATTGGCTTTATCGTTAAAGGTATACATTTCTTTTCTAACGACGTCACTTGCTTCGCCAACCGAGCGCACGAAAAGTTCGCTATGTTCGATGACGGGCGGTCTAACTTCGTTATAAGCAAACAGTTCGCTAATTTGCTTTAATAAGTTTTCGATATAGGCGAAGCCATTAGCTTCTTCTCCGATGATATCGTGAGTGCCTTTAACATTGTTAATTTGCATGTCCTTTTCCTCCTTAATGGATAACTCGTCCAACGCGATAAACACCGGTGATACCTTTTAACAAGATAAAAATATCATGTAAACGTTTGGCATCTGATACCATGATAGTTGCGCTGATGGTCGCTGATAAGTTTTGGGGATTGCTTTTGGCGTGTAAGTTATTAACGCTTAACTTTGCGTTATTAAAAATAGTCATAATTTCCATGAGCAAGTTATTTCTGTCACTCGCTTCGATAATGATATCGACTGGATATGTGGCGAATTCGATATCGTCTCTCCAGAAAACTTCAATTACTCTTTCTTTTTCGTTAACGATATTCGGGCAATTAATGCGGTGAACGGTAATGCCTTTACCTCTAGTGATATAACCGATAATATCGTCGCCTGGAATTGGTGTACAACAATTGGCCAATGTGATCGCGATGCCACCAGAAGCCCCTTTACAGTATACTGGGTTCGTATCAAATTTGGAGTCGCGACGCTTAGTATAATTCGTATAATCGAAAGTTCTTTTAATTTTGAAAAATTCAATAATTGCGTTAGCGGTCGGTTTTCTTCCGGAAACACCGATGAATAATTCATCTAAATTATCGACACCGAAAAACTCTAAAAATTTATCGTTATTATTAAACATTTTCATCATCTCGGCTTCATCGATACCTCTTTCTTTGAAAGCGTCGATACAACTTTGTTTACCGCGAGCGATTTTCTCATCCCTTAATAAGTCGGCATTTTTACGAGTGATGAATTTTCTAATTGATGATTTAGCAATGCCACTGACGACGAAGTTGAGCCAACCTTCGCTTGGGCCACGTGACTTGTTCGAAGTTTTTATTTCCACCATGTCACCAGTTTTTAAGACAGTATTTAGTGGTACCATCATGCCGTTTACCAAAGCGCCGACACATTGATCGCCAACTTTAGTGTGAATGCGATAGGCAAAGTCTACTGGTGTGGAGTTACTCGGTAGTTCGATCACTTTGCCCTTAGGGGTGAAAACATAAATATGCGACTCGAAAATGTCGCGATTAAGCGCATCCATATAGGCGGAAGCGTTATCATCTTCACTATCGTTTGACAAAGAGACAAAGTCTCTAAACCAGTGCAATTTGTTTTCGATTTCTTTTTGTTCGGCTTGCGAATTGTAACCGCCCTCTTTATATGCCCAGTGCGCAGCGATACCAGTTTCGGCGATACTATCCATCTCCTGAGTTCTAATTTGCACTTCATAAAAGTTACCATCGCCACCGACAATAATCGTATGTAACGATTGATACATGTTTGGTTTTGGCATGGCAATGTAGTCTTTAAATCTGCCTGGAACCGGTTTATACATTTGATGAATAATACCTAAGATTTCATAACATTGAATTTCTGTCTCGGTAAGAATACGAAGCGCTAGAATATCATAGATTTCTTCAAATTGGCGGTCTTTAATGTACATCTTTCGATAAATCGAATAAATGGACTTAATACGCGAAGATATTTCGAAAGGGATTTCTTTTTGAAACAAGGTATCAGCGATTCTTTTTTTAATGTTATCGAGATTTTTTTGTAATATTTTAGTTTTCTTATTTAAGAGACGTTTGATATCTTGATATTTTTCTGGTTCAAGATAGGAAAGAGAAATGTCTTCCATTTCGCTTTTAATGATATTTAAACCGAGTCTTTCAGCAATTGGGACAAATACCTCGAGTGTTTCTTTTGCGATGGCATATTGTCTTTCTGGCGAAAGCGCACCTAAGGTTCTTAAATTGTGCAACCGATCAGCTAACTTAATCAAAATGACGCGGATATCACGAGCCATACCTAAAAATATTTTACGGTGATCTTCTGCCTCGAATTCCTCGCTAGTAATTTTTGAAAGCTTTAAACGTTGAATCTTTGTTAAAGAATCGACAATTTTACTCACTTCTTCGCCCCAGCGTTTTTTGATTTCTTCAACTGTGACGTCGGTATCTTCGACAACATCGTGTAATAAGCCAGAAATGATTGTATTAGGGCCGCACTGTAATGAGGCTAAAATGTAAGCTACTTCAATAAGATGGTGATGATATGGTTCACCCGACTTACGGAATTGTTCCTTATGTTTGTCCACAATAAAGTTGTAGGCATCTAAAATTCTTGCTCGATCTTCACTTGAAGAAATATAAAGCATGTAGATGTCTTCGACTTCTTGGAATGTGTGTAATGGGTAGCCACCGTTGATCGGTATTTTTTTATTCTCCATAAAACATATTTTAAAACATTTCTTTCTTTTTCCAAAGAAAATAAAGAAAAATCGCTATTAATCAACCTAATATTAATCGGTGAATTGGAGAAGGAATAGTTTGTGGTAGTAACCTTTTTTCTTTAGTAAAGCTTGATGTGTTCCCTGCTCAATGACTTGTCCATTTTGTAAAACGATGATTTGGTCGGCGTTTTGGATGGTTGAAAGTCGGTGCGCCACGACGAGCATAGTGCCGATATTTTTGATTTTTTCTAAAGAATCTTGAATGAGTTTTTCTGTTTCTGTATCAATATTAGCCGTTGCCTCATCTAAGATGAGAATTTGCGGTTTGTGTAAAACGGTGCGCGCAAAGGAAAGGAGTTGTCTTTGACCTTGCGAGAAGTTTTCCCCTCTTTCAATGACTTCCTCATCTAAACCTTTCGGTAATTTATCGATGAACTTATCAGCGTTGACATAAGTGCACACTTCTTTAATTTGTTCATCAGTATAAGTATCATCGTGAAGAGTGATGTTACTTCTAATTGTACCGGTGAATAAGAAAACATCTTGAAGCATTTGCCCAACGGCTTTTCTTAATGATTTCACTTCAATGTCAGCAATATCAATATTGTCAATGAGAATTTGTCCTTTTTGGATTTCGTAATTTCTGACAATGAGTGAAAGAATTGTTGTTTTGCCCGCGCCAGTCGCACCGACAAAAGCAACCGTTTGCTTAGGTTCGATAATAAAAGAGACGTCTCTTAAAATCCATTCATCTTCCTTATAAGCAAACCAAACGTTTCTAAATTCAATTTTGCCATTAAAGGAATCGACATGAATTGGATTTGGTTTATCAAGCGATTCAGGTTGAACGTCAAGCAGGTTAAATAACCGTTCACTCGAAGTCATAGCTTTTTGGATTTGGTTTAGTTGATCGGCAATATTTTGTACGGGATTAAAAAATCTTGATAAATATAAGTAAAAAGCAACGATTTCCCCGGCACCTAACGCTAAAGCTACACCGACTAAGAAAGTCACTGAGAGCGCACTATAATATAAGAAAGTAATAAACGGACGATAAGTAGCAAATGCCATGACCGCTTTAAATTTCGTTTCTCTTAACTGTTCGTTTTTAACTGTAAATTCGGCCTCTTTGCGTTTTTCCTGGTTAAAGATTTGCGTAATTTTCATCCCAGAAAGATTTTCGTTTAAGAATGCGTTAAGTTCTGAAGTATATTGTCTTTCTTTGCGCCAAATTTTAGTGATGACGGCGCGGAAAATAAAGGAAGCGACAAAGACTAAAATCACAAAGCCAAACAAAATTAATGATAGCTTCCAAGACAAATAAAACATGATGCTATAGACACCGATAATCGTTAAGATGTTACGCAGTAAAGAAACAACGACATTCGTGAACAGATCACTCATTGAAGTCGTATAGTTAGCGACTCGCGTCACCAACGAACCGACCGGCATTGTGTTGAATTGGTTTTGCGACATATTTTCGATGTGAGTGAACACTTCCATCCGAAGTTTAAAAACAATTCTTTGGCCTGTTTTTTGTAGAATAATGCTTTCGATATAAACAAACGTTTGGCCAACAACCGAAAGAATAAAGAAACCAACCGCAATAATAATGATGTAATTTAACGGCTCAACTTGTAACCATGCTGGAGTAGATATATTACCTAGGGTATTTGTCACTTCGCGTAATGTTAAAGGGAGAACGATGTCAACAAGGACATTGAAAAAAATTAAAATCAAAGCCAAAAGGAATGACTTCCATTCTGGCAAAATAAGTTTCGCCAGACGCTTAATCATAATGTTCATCGGAATCTTTTTGTCGCCAAAAAGTTTTTCATTATCTTCCGTCATATTGTCCTCCTTCCACTTCTCTTTCTAATTCTTGTAGTTTAACCATCTTTTGATAAGTTGGTGAAGTTTTTAATAAATTTTTCGGTGTATCGAAAGCTTCTAACTGTCCATCATTTAAGACGATAATCTTATCCATATGGGCAACGGTAGAAACGCGACTAGCCACCACTAAGGTGGTTTTATCTTTTCTTTCATTAGCTATGTTATGCAAAATCGCTTCTTCGGTTTTACTATCAACCGCGCTCACAGAATCATCCAAAATTAAAATTGGAGAATTTTTCACATATGCTCTAGCGATGGAAATTCTTTGTTTTTGTCCACCAGAAAGTGTCACACCTCTTTCGCCGGTAATTGTTTGATAACCATCAGAAAAATGATTAATATCATCAGCTACTCCAGCAAACTCAGCCCCTGCTTTAGCGCTTTCTAAAGTGCCATCACTTAAACCAAAGTTAATGTTGTTTTGAATGGTATCAGAAAACAAAAAATTGTCCTGTGGCACATAAGCGATATGATCTCTTAATGAGTGAATATCGAGTGTTGTAATATCATGACCATCGACAAACAAAGTACCTGGTTCAAGATTGTATATCATTAATAAAACATTAACCAATGTAGTTTTGCCACTACCGATTTTGCCAATAATCCCGACCGATTCCCCAGTATTAATTTTTAAATTAATGTTTTTTAAGCTTTCTTGACTAGAGTTTGGGAACGCAAAATTAAAGTTGCGATATTCGATTTCCCCAGTGACAGCCTCCAATTTAATGGCATTAGCAGGAGATTGCACAACAATCGGCGTATCTAAAAATGCTGAAATACGATTTAATGAAACGCGACTTCTTGACCGCATGGTAATGATTTGTCCCATCGCAATCATTGGCCAAATAAGAATATCCAAATAACCGATAAATTCAATCAGCTTATCAGCTTTAAGTTCAATGGCGTGACCAAATAGAATGACCGGCGTGCCATTAATAAACGATAAGGCAAACCATCCTCCGAAAAACACGACCATCGCAAAAATTAAAGCGATTACTACTTCGATAAACACATCGAATAAAACTGATAGTTTTACAAATGAAATATTAACATCAGCATTTTTCCTTGCAACTTTGGCAAAAGCGCGAATCTCATTAACTTCTTTAACAAAAGCTTTAATTACGCGAATGCCGGTGAAGTTTTCTTGAGCAAAATCATACAAAGAATCATATGCTTTTTGTCTTTCCTGCCATTTATTCATGATAAATTTTTCAGCTAATGCTCCCCAAACCACAATAAGTAGTAAAGGCACTAAACAAATTATCGACATGACCAAGTCAAGATTAATCATCTTATAAACAGTAAATACCGAAAGAAATATTGCATCAACAAGCATTAACGTACCCCATGAAAAATATTCAGAGAGAGTTTCTAAGTCGTTGGTAAACCAAGACATTACCCCGCCGACTTTGTTTTCGTGGTAGTATTGGCGCGGCAAAACTTCTGCTTTTAAAAACATGCGCTTACGTAAGTCAGTCTCAATTCTAAAAGAAGCGTCGAAAAGCGCGACTCGCCAAATAAAACGCCCGAGGAAAAGTCCTCCAGCCACGAGTAAAACATATAAGCCCAGCGTAATGATGCGATCAGTGTCACCGTTGTTTTGTAAAATGCTGACGACCTCGCCTAAATATTCAGGAATTAATAATTGTAAATAATCAACGCCAAGCAAAGCGGCTATACCGATTAAGAAGAACAAGGCGTATTTAAGGTAATATTGATTGATATAGCGTCCGAAAAGCATAATTTTTTCCTAATGTCTAAAATACTAACATATTAAAATGTTAAAACAACAAAAAATCAACGAATTATCGCGTAAGTAGATAAATTTTTTATCTAACTATAATAAACAGTAATACTTTTGATAAAAGCGCGGCCATTTGCGACCTTGATAGAGATTTCTTCGCTTTGTTCGTTAAGCTCATATTTACATTCCGTAGTGACTATATCAGCGCCATCTTCATCAAGTAAATCTTCCGCTAGAAGTATATAACCAGAATCGTTGACGGCAATTGCTACATTCTTATCGACCACGACTCCTTCCTGGTTATAAGCGTTATTAATAAAACTATATGGGGTTGCTTCAATAAGCACTGCTTTGGCAGCAACATTAAAAATCATTTTAAGCAAACCGTCACTACCAGCCACCTTAGTGCCCGAAAATAATGAACCATTATCTTTAGTGCCTAAATAGCGAACTTCATCAAGTGAGACTGCAACGCTTTCATCACTCACGTTTACGTAACTATTAATCGTTGCTAAATCAGATAAGTTAGAAGCGTTTTTCTCAATACCAGTAAAAGTCAAAGTAAAATGCGCGGCAAAATCTTCTTCGTCAAATAAGGCTCCTGCATAATAAGAATAAGAAGTGAAATTTGAGGAATTAGTAGGGAGACTTTGATTTAATCCAGGCTCATGATTGCCACCCTGATTGAAACCAAAATTAAAGCCATCACACGCGGTGAGTGTTAAGAAACATAATGGTAACAAAACGGCGATATTTTTTTTCATATTTTTAGTATTACACATTTTCTGATTTTTCGCTGTTAATTATTTCACTAACTAAAAACTCAAGTGAGGTGCGATTATAGTAATGCGATAAGCGTAATGTACCAATCAAGTTCACATATTGGTACTGAGATAATTTTTCTTTAGAAAAATAAAAACCACTAATTTTGGCGTTATTACCAATCGCGGTTAAGACATGCTTACCATCGCGTGAATACATTAGTGAAGCAACGCGTATGCGAGAGAGCATGAATTTTGGAGAAGGCCAATTTTCACCAAAAGGTGAAAAGGTATTAATTAAATCAAAGTTTTCAAAGGTGATTTCATTTAAATATAAAGGAATTATTTCTTCAACTTCTTCTTCGATGATTGTTTGCGTTGCTAAAGCGATAAAACGGTCTTTGAACGCATCAAAATTTTGTTTTTTAATCGTACAACCTCCTGCCATTGAATGGCCACCAGAAGTTTCCATTAAATCATCCAATTTTTTAAATGCATCAACGACATTAAAACCTTTTGGCGCACGACATGAGCCTTTATAATATTCGCCAGTTTGATCTAAAGCAAAAATGATAGTTGGTTTATGATACTTTTTTAAAAATGAATTAGCAATTAAACCAATGACACCTTCTTTTTCTGGGACAATGGCGACAATCGCCGCTTCCGAAACATCGACTTCCTTACTATTTTCACTAGCGTTTTTAGTGACGTCTTTTCTTTCGGTATTAACTGAATTAATCCAAGAATTGTAGTTTAAGATTAGCTCGGGGTCATCACTAGTTAGAAATTCGATTGTTTTGCGTAAATCTAAATCGTTATCAATTAAGCGCCCAACCGCATTTAGTTTGGGTGCAATCTTCATACCAATAGTCACTTCGTTAAAAGGTTCGTTTTCTTTTAATAGGTCAATGCTTGGATATAGATGATCTTGATAATTAGCAATGACCAGACGTAAAAAATCACGGTTATAATCGATTAACGGCATCATATCTGAAATAAGCGAAATAGCTGCCAACACAGACAGATATGGCTCAAATCTACCGAGCATTGCTTTAGCAAACATAAAGGTCGTAAAGCCAGCACTAGTTGGCGTAGACCCAAAGTTTGAGATTTGCGGATGTAAAATGGCGTCAGCATTAGGCAAAATGGCATCAGGTTGATGATGGTCGATAATTAATACCTCTAAACCGTGTTCTTTGGCATAACTTATACCTTCAAAAGCAGTCACACCATTATCGACTGTAATGATGAATTCATAGCCTGAATTAACGATTTCTTCCGCTCGTTTTGCGTTTAAGCCATAACCATCCGAATAGCGATTTGGTACGTGATAAGCAATAGGATAATTTAATAGCGCAAACATCTTGACTAAAATGGAAATTGAAATCACACCATCGCAATCATAATCGCCATATATAAAGATTTTTTTATTATGTGACATTGCTCTTTTTAACAAAGCCACACAATCGTTCATATTGTCAAAATAGTGGTCGCCGGTAAAAGTAGTAGTCGTCACTGGTCGTACTAACTGAGCATATTCATCTTCGGAAAGATGATAATAATTTAATAATCGAGTAAATAAAGTTTCCATATTTTCATAAAAATTAAAGGCCGCGTGTTAGGCAGCCTTTTTCTCTTAATAGTCGTTAATACCGATAAAGATTGCTTCTTCAGGCTCGGCTGATTTAGTGACGCGCGCTGGACGAGCTTTCTTTTTCTTGCTGGGTTTCTTAGGTAAGTTTTCACCAACTCTAGAGAAAGCCTTGAAAAGGAGGTTGGCAGTAGGAGCGAATAAGTATAAAGCAGCACCGATGGACACTACCGCACCAATTAAAACGAGCAAGAATACCCATGACATGAGATCGACCGTAAAGGCGAAATAGTTGACACCTAAATATAGAACGATAACAAAAGCGATGATCATTGGCATCGAGGCTAATGCTGTTGCTTTGTTTAATAAATTACTACGTGTTTCATAAGAATTGTCTTTAAGACGATTTTCTTGAATCATTGACACTTCTTTATTCATTAAGACGATGAGTAATAATGAAACAAATAAGGCGGTAAGAGGTAAAGCGACACTGACATATGAAGTGACAGGCAAGAATTGTAATAAAGAGAATATTCCAGCAGTCACAGTCATTGTACCAATTGTTAAGCTAATAGCCGTTAAGCCACGGGATAAGCGATATCTTAATAAAAGATATAAGCCGCTTACACCTAAACTAAATAAGGTGGCTAAGAAAATTGGTAAGAAGGCTGGTTGATCGGCATTAACACGGATGCTGTTCTTTAAGACGATGTCAACGTTATCACCAAAGTTAAGGTTAGCACCACTATTAGATTTCAATGTATCAACATTAAATAATGTCGCGACCTCTTCAGTAAATAAAGGATTACCATCGGCATCTTTATAGGTGATGATTTCATCTCCAGATAAAGGTTTATTGAAGTTAATACGATAGTAGGCGTAATAAACAGTGTCCACACCTGAAGCAGTCGCTTCATAGCGATATGCATAATCGAAACTTTCAAGTTCAACTTGGTTTACTAATTTAGCATCGTTTAAGTATGCGCGGTCGAGTAAAGTGTCAAGTTTAGTTTTGACTTCAGTTGTTAAAGCAGTGTTATCTCTAGTGGTTGTTGTATATTCAACATACACTTGACTATTGCCATTGACGGAAGTGGTATTATAAACCGCACCATCGTTAATTACACCAAAAGTGATTAAGCCAGCAACAGAAGCGAGCAAGAGTAATAAACCAGCAATAGAGAATGGTCTTTTGTATTTGCTATAGTCCTTATCAGCATTAGGACCAAAGTATTTTTGTTTTTCTTCTTCTAACGCGTTTGGCACTTGTTCTGGTGCGACATCGAACAAATCATAACGAGCGGAAAGTTTTTGTTCGTTAGTGACGAGCCATAATAAACCGCGTAAGACTAGTAAGTTGATGAGTAAGGAAGCTAAGCCACCGATAATTGTGGCAACAGCGAAAGCTTTCATTATCACTCCGCCAAATATATACGCACCAACGCCTATAGCGATAAGCACGACATGGACATCAACGATTGGAAGGACAGATTTTTTGCTTGCTTCAGCGTTAGCTTTCTTTAAAGTTCTACCGCGATAGCATTCTTCTTTTAACTTAGTTAAATGGATGATGCCAGAAACGATAGAAGTAATCGCAACTGCGAGCAAGCCAATTATCGCAGCAATATTGAATTCAGCACCGAAAAAGACAATGAATACTAATGCTGAGAAAGTAGCGGCAAGACTAGAAACAGTGACGCTAATAGCTCCCAAACGGAAGAAATAAACTAATAATAATGTAGTAACAATAGTGGCAGCGATGGTTGCGATGAAAGTTCTGCTCCAAGCAACAGTCATATGACTACCTAAGGAGAATAAATCTTCAACCCATAAGTCAGCCTTATCGGAGAAAAGGAACTCAACATGATACGGCATTTCGCCAGCGTTAACTAAGTTAACAAAGTAGCGGCCATTTTCATAAGCGTTTCTAATTTGTTCTGGGGTGATATCGGTTGCTTCTGCTTGTTCTTGTGAACGAATATACGCTCTTAAAGCGGTTCTATCTTCGTCATCCATAAATGGGTTAGCGGCATCGAAAGTCATTAAGATTTTGCCAGCAATGATTGGGTCATAAGTATCTGGACTTTGAGAATTAATTTTGGAATATGAATAATAGTCTTCGATATAGTCGTACCAAACATACAAATAAGCAGTACGTTCTTCGTGGGTTTCTTCGTCTTCGCCTTCTTCGTGCTCGTGTTCGTTAACGACTTCACCTGTACCGTTATCCACCATTTCTTTGGCTTCTGTATAAACGGCTTGGAACATTTCGTTTTCGTAATCGATTGGAATAACGATGGCAGGGAAACCTGTATCGGTAGCTTCTAAATATGCTTTTTTACTTTGATTTAAGAATTCGGATGCTAAAGCATATGTATCCTTGGAGTTGGAAATAGCTAATGTGGCATTAAATGATAAGTAGTTTTTAATAATTTCATATTGTTGATCAGTATCTTGCACAAAGCTAACTTTAACAGTGTCGAAACCTTGAGTTTCCACTTTGTATTGAGTAATTTCCGCAGTTTTTAATCTTTCTTCCATGATTTTTGCGGTCTTTTTGACTGCTTCATTATCAATGAAATCAAAATCTCTATCGATGTTTCCATCTTCATTTTTTTGCATAATGCGGAAAACCAATTCTTTACCGGATGTAAATTCAATATTAGTGTCAATATTTGTAAGTACGGTAGCAAAGGTTGCTCCAATCATTAATAGCGAAGTTGCGGCTATAATAATATGTGACCATAATCTACGCATATCTAAATCCTCCCATAATACGTGTGTAAACATTACCTACACAGCGACGTCAATGCTTAATATACCTTAATTACGTTAGTAATTCAACAATTTTATCGTGCGATAAATAAAAAAATAAGAACAAGATTCTCTTGTTCATATATAAACTAATTTGTAGTTAAATTATTAAAATAATTTGACCTGATATTTGATTTTGAGATGAGCGAA
>JAAYCD010000002.1 GCA_012744375.1 Erysipelotrichaceae bacterium
TGCTCGACTTCGGTCGTGATCGTTATTATGATTTTGATCCTATTACGGAAGAAGAAATTATCTATGGCGAATATGAATCTAGAGCCGGCTTATCTTTAGAAGGTTATGATGGTCCAAACGAATATCATGACATCAACGGCGTTGGACAAAGTGATACACCAAGCAATTTTCTTGCAAGACATTCTCCAGGAGTTAAATATTTTAACAGCTTGGAAAATGCTGGAATCAAAGAAGCTAAATATTTATCAATCAATGAAATATTACCAATCAAAGATTCAAATAATGTTTTAAGAAACGTCGATGAAGAACACCCAACCTCTGTTTGTATTACGGGCACGGCAGAGGATAATTATCTTGGAAGAGTTGATATGACAGTCTACCTCGAAGGTTGGGATTTCGCTGTTATTGATCAAGAAATTGGTCACTTCTTCAATATCGGCTTAACATTTGAAATTAACGCATTAAGAAGCAACTAATCATGAAAAAAAGTAGAATAATCCTATCATCTATAATTTCTTGTTTGTCATTGGGTCTTATGTCCTTGACTGCTACTTTAGCGTGGTATGCGACAAACGACAGATTAACTGTGGATTCTCTTGGATTAAAAATTAATGGTGATTTAACTTTAAAAGTTTCAGCATCAACAAACTTTTTATCTTTTGAAAGTGAAATTGATGGTACGGACTTTGGTCCTAGTGCCACAAATATCTATTTCTCACCCGTTAGCTCAATTCATAGCGAAAACTGGATGGCTAGCAAAACACCAGAACCGGTCTTTTATGATTATTCTTTCTATGGTGCAACTGCAAGCGGAGAGCCGAACTATCAAACCAAAAACGTCGGTTTTTTCTCACAAAAAGTCTACTTACTTGCCGATACAAATTCCTATGTCGGCTTAGATATCGATAAAACAATGTTTGGTGTAAATGAAAATTTAAACCTAATTCGCGCTCAAGAGCTACACTCAGAACACCCAGAATGGGATATGACTGTGAACGAGATTAAACAAGAACTCGATAACTTAATCAAAGCTTTGAGGGTCTCAATATTAATTCCCGACCCAGAGCATTATCAATATGTTATTATCGACCCAACAAAAGGCCCAAACGATAAAACTTTGTTTGGCGGTAGACTCGACAACAATAGCGATGGTTTGTATGACTCTTATATAGACTTCCGCGATGATCAATATGAGATTGTTTATGGCGAAGTTAACAACCGTGAATTAATTAGGTATGATGAACCAAGTGGCATCCCAGCAGTAGTCGTTAATAAACCACAATTTTTCGGTAATTCTTTTACGGCAATAAGTCATGGTAATGTCCATGCATATAATGCTGAAAAATCATTAGAAGATGGCTTAATCATTGCCGAAGAACCATCCATTTCATTAGAGGAACTCAATGTTGCTAACCCACCGTTACAAATACCATGCTATCGCGATGAACCACGGGAAATCATCCTATCCATTTACTTAGAGGGTTGGGATGTCGATTGCATTAATGAAACCATGGGTGCTTCATTTATTACAAAAATGAGTTTCCAATTATTAGGGAGGATTATCTAATATGGCTGCATATTTCGAATATTTACGCGAAGTGTTCACGCGTTTCATGAGAGACATGGGACAATTTTTTTACCGTGCTTTCGTCACACCTTGGACTGATGTGCCAAACAATCTTACGCACTATTTTAATACTTTAGACGCTCACAAAGGTGGCTTTGGCTTCTGGGGTTGGTTTTTCTGGATATTGTTTCTTATCCTTTTAATCGCCTTGATTGGTGGTATTATTTTTTCCATCTTCTTGTTTGTGCGTAAATATGTGCGATTTGTTAAAAAAGAACTCGATAAAGAAGAATTAAGACATCAAATCGAAAGACTGAATTATGAACTTTATCAAGCCGTGCAAGAAAAGGATAAAATCCTAAATCTTAAAGTTGGTTATATGGGTTTAAAACCCGATGGAATGGACTCTGAAACACAAGATACTCTCAACGAAATTTCCTCCCGTTTCCCAAAACTTGTCCACGTTGATAGCATTTATAGAGGTGTCAATTTAGATATTGTTCCACGCGACAGTTTGTCACTCGAAGAATTAGTTAATGCTTTCCGTAATTTCGCCGCAAGTCAATTAAAACTATATTATCGTGAAGACGTGATTAGACAATTATTTGCAGGTATGGCTACCTCTAAACTCATTATTTTAGAAGGTATCTCTGGTACAGGTAAAACTTCCTTGGCATACGCCTTAGGAAAGTTCTTTAATAACGATAGCTCAATTATTCCAGTTCAACCTTCTTGGAAAGATAGAAGTGAATTAATTGGTTACTATAACGAATTCACCAAGAAATTTAACGAAACCGAATTCTTAAAAGTGCTATATGCGGCTACTTATCGCAAAGACTTAAACGTCATTGTTCTTGACGAAATGAACTTAGCCCGTATTGAATACTACTTTGCCGAATTTTTATCCATCATGGAAATGCGTGACGTTAATGACTGGTTAATCGACTTAATTCCTGCTCCACAAGCAAGTGACCCAGTCAACATTAAAGAAGGAAAATTGATGATTCCACAAAACGTTATGTTTTTTGGAACCGCCAACAACGACGATAGTACCTTTACCATTTCTGATAAAGTTTATGACCGTGCTATTTCCATCTTCTTTGACGATAAAGGTCGCGCTTTTGATGCGCCGCTTCAAGATCCAATGACTATTCCATATTCCCAACTCAGATTCCTCTTTGATGAAGCGGTTGGTCAATATCCTGTCTCGCAAAACGCTTACGAAAAATTTGAACAATTAGATAATTTTGTTATTAAAAAATTCAAACTCGCGTTTGGTAACCGTATTTTGAAGCAATTAGAAACATTCATTCCAGTTTATGTTGGTTGTGGTGGTAAAGAAGTCGACGGATTTGATTTCATCTTCACCAACAAAATCTTAAAGAAGTTTGAGTCATTAAACGTCTCGTTCTTGAAAGATGAATTGAAAGAATTAAATATCCAATTAGACAAATTATATGGTCGTGGCAACTTCAAAATGGCCCACGCATTTATC
This sequence comes from Erysipelotrichaceae bacterium, assembly GCA_012744375.1. Taxonomy (GTDB): domain Bacteria; phylum Bacillota_I; class Bacilli_A; order RFN20; family CAG-826; genus RUG14515. The sequence continues at coordinate 3,063 of JAAYCD010000002.1, forward strand.
GATAATCTACTTAAAAACAATTAATTACAAAGTATAAAAAATTATGAAAAGAAAATCACCCGCACTCATAGCTCGCGCCTATCACGCGAAAGTAAAAGAAATGCTTAAAGGCAAAACTGAAAAAGATATTCATCTCAGTTTACGCCAAGGCAAAAGCACTTATCTTCGTTTTGAAAGAATGAATTCATCTTCCTTTGATAAAAGTTGGATTGAGGTCATCGAAGATTGTATTTTCGACTTGGGTGAAATTATCGCTTCTCCAAAGATTACAACTAAACAAGAAGGCAATCTTGTGCCAGTTGAATTAGCGAAAAAAACTGATGCTGCTTCAGTGCAACACTTATCAAGTCACACCCAATACATTAAAGAAGTCGACGAATATGGAAATGTCATTCCAAGTAAAATCATGGGTATTTTCAATGAGGATAATTATCTCACATATGAAAATCGTTTCATTGCCACTTTTGTTAGACGTTTAGTTTTATTTATTGAAAAACGTTATGAAGTTGTCGCCAAATTAGCCGAACTCCGCAATGAAGAAATATTGATGTTTAAAAACCAATCGGTCGTCAATGGTGCGGATGTTGATATTGAAACAAAAGTGAAGGTTTCTTATAAAAATGATGATGAAAGTTCTCGTAAATCGACCGCTTATATAGCTAGAATCGAAAAAATTAGAGAATACATTCTTTACTTTTATAAGTCACCTTTTATGCGCATGTTCAAAACCGAAAAAGATGTGCGCAACCCAATTGTACAAACAAATATTATACGTAAAAACCCAAAATATCGTCACTGTTATGAAGTGTATCGTTTTATCGAATCTTACGATCGTTTAGGCGTTAACTATAAAGTCAGCGAACAATATAGTGATTTTAGCGAAAAAGAAATGGATGAAATTACCGATACTCTATTCATAAACTATGTGACACTAAAAGGAAAAAATATTGCTGGTGACATTAAGGAAGAATTAAAAGTTTATAAGCCAAAAGTAATCACTTCGATGGATGACGAAATATTCGTTTATGGTCCATTGGTTAATACACCGATTTCTTTTGTGCGAATTGACGATGCTTATAAACAATATTTAGAAAGCAAAATCAATAAAGATTTACCAGAATATCCAACCAAACAAGAACGCGATTACTACGCTGATGAATACGATGAAAGACGTCAAATCAAAGAGGAAATCGCTCAACTCGAAGCTTTGCAACGTCGAAAAGATAGGGACAACAGGAGATTTGAATATAACGTTAAACTCATTCTTAGACAAAGAGAAAGAGCAAGACTTGAATTAGAAGAAAAGTTGCTGGCCGCAATTGCGAAAGAAGAGGCTAATAAGCTCGCAAAAGTGCGCGGAGAAATTGCCGCAGCTTCTTTAGAACACATAAAAGAAGGCAAACAAAAACTTTCCGATAATTTATCGATGGTGGAAAGTAAATATCGCGAACCAGAATTAGATGAAATCATCATTTCGGACGACATCTTAAAAGCTGCCAAGCAAAAGAAAAAACCAGAAACTGATGAAGAACTTCAAGATAATTTATTGGAATCTGGTGTTAAGCCAAAACGCATTCAATATGATTTTGACGATAGTGAAGAAGGCGAGGTTGAACTCGATAAGATTCCACCTCTTGAAGCCTCTCCTTTTACTGAAACTATTCCCGCAAGTGCGGAAGTATTAAAAAAACTCCCAAGAAAATACGCCAAGAAAAATGCTGATGGCGATATGCCTCGCAGAAGAGGTCGACCACCAAAAGAAGTATCGCTTGAAGACTTATTAGCGACCCCTGCCAAACCAAAAGGCAAAAGAGGTCGCCCAAGAAAAGTGGTGGATGAAATGGTGGCTTTAACTGTTCCTAAAAAACGTGGCCGCCCTCCAAAATTAAAAGAAGAGTCTAATGAACCAAAAAGAAGAGGTCGACCACCGAAAGTTGAAAGCGGCGAAAAAGCTGCTCCTAAAAAACGTGGCCGCCCAGCAAAACAAAAAACCGAAGTAAAGATTCCTAAGAAACGTGGTCGTCCAAAAAAAGTAAATGAAGACGAATTTGAAGACTATGAAATCTTAAATAAATTCGATGACTTTGATGAATTAGAACACGTTAACGAAATTGATGATTATTCGCAAACTGAGGAATTAGAAGCAAGCGAAGATACGCTTGAGGTCTTAACTAAAAAGAAGCGTGGACGCCCCGCAAAAACCAAAGTAGCCAACAAGGTTATAAAGAAACGTGGTCGTCCTGCAAAAAACAAGGAAGTAGATACCACTCCTAAAAAACGCGGAAGACCACGTAAAACCGAGAAAGAACAGAAAGTTCCCGGTAGAAGAGGTCGTCCTAGAAAAATAACCGAAGAAGACTAGACAATTAAAATTTCTAATAACTTTCGTTAATAGAACGAGAATTGGGTATGATGTTAATATAAAGCCCCAATCATCGTTCAACCCATCATCTTGGAGGATAATGATTAAATGATGAGCAAAACGCAACCAAAGAAAACAAAAAGACCAAAAAGTAAGGCAATAAAAACGATTGAATGGATTTTAACCAGCATCTTTGCTGCGATATTTTTGCTAGTTTTCGCTGGTCAAATTGATGGCATGATCAATAAGGATAAACATTATGGTCGTGACATTCGCTTTGGTTTTGCAACATTTATCGTTGAAACCAACTCCATGGAACCAGACTATAAAGTAAATTCCGCGATTATTACGTATTTAGAAGATCCACAAAAAATATATGAACGTTACCAAAAAGGCGAAACTGTCGATTTGACGTTTATGGATGTATATGAAACTAATACCCCCTACACCAAACCACTAAAAGCGGAAAACGCAATATACACTAGAAGAACTGGTGCCACAGGCGTACCGATGACCCATCGCTTAAGAGAAGTCTTGATAAATGAAAATTTAGAAAAAGGCAAAGGTCGCTACACATTTATTGTCGCCGGTATTAATACTATTGATGGTAATATGTCTGCGTCAGATCAATATCAAGCTTTCACTGAAAAAGAACTGCTTGGTCGTGTTGTCGCGAATAGTCAATTACTCGGTTCCACATTTGGTTTTGTCAGTTCGCCATTTGGTCTATTGTTTTTATTATTAATCCCGTCATGTTACTTGATTATCACTAGTGTCATTGATATTTTTAGAGTTTACAAGGAGCCAGATGAACCAGTGACTGAAGTAACAGGAGGTAATGGCGAAGTTTCTGCCAAACAATCAACTTTATCCGAAGAAGACAAAAAACGTCTAAAAGAAGAACTGCTCCAAGAAATGCTACAAAAGAAAAAAGGAGATAACAAATGAGAATAAGTCGCAAACGATTCATTAATTTTATTGCTAATGCCATCGTTTTTGTACTTGCATTTTCGCTTTTAATTACGGGTATTTTTCTTGGTTGGTTTGATAACAATAAAAACTTATTGATTGCGATGATTGCTATTTGTACTTTCTATGCGGCATTTGTCACTTTCTCAATCTTTATTTTCTTTAATGATTTTACCTTGCTTAAAACTCTTCACGTCGAAAATGAATATAACTTTGGGGTTAGAAGTAATTTTAATAACCTCTATGCTTTTACTAAGCGCGTGGAGATGAAACAAAAAACATTCCGCAAAAAAGGTAAAAGCCAACACATGATTGCTTTCACGTTTTCTAATTTACTCATTTCACAAAACGTTAATCGCAACAAAGAAATTCACTTATTAAATAATCATATTGCTTCATTTCTTAACTCGGTCTATTTGAAAGTCAACAGCAAGAAAAAGAACTTTGTTTATGCTTTCTCTCGCGGCACTTTCATGGTGTATGCTCATGATCAAACAGTGCAAAAAATCCAAGAAATTTGCGAAATCATTACTCGCGAAATTTATCATTTCGCCGAAGATAATTGTCATCACGTTTGGGTGCAACCTTTTTATGGCATTTTCATTATCAAAAAAGAAGCAGTGACTAACCAAATCGAAAACGCGATGTTAGCTAGAGACAATTCGGAACGCAACTTTGAAACGATTACTTTTTACCAAGATAGTTTTCGTAAAGTAGTTTCAGCGAGCGATATTGAAGAGATGACTCAAGCCCTAAAAGAAAAAGAATTCGTTGTATATTATCAACCCAAATTTAATTTAAGCACGAAGAAATTTAACTCTGCTGAAGCATTGATTAGGTGGAATAGTAAAAAATATGGTTTATTAGCCCCAAAACTATTCTTAAACAAAGCAGAAGCAGTTGGCTTAATTCACGATATTGATATTTATGTTTTACGTCAAGTTTGTGAGGACTTGAATGAATTAATTAGAAGAGGTAGAAGAGTATTACCAATCTCGGTTAATTTCTTCTTATACGAGTTTTATTCATCTAATTTTTTGGATGTCGTTATGGACATCCTACGCGAATTTAAGATTCCGGTTGAACTCATTCAAATTGAAATTACTGAAGCGGCAAGTCAGGCCAATCAATTCTTATCGATTTCCATTATTAAAAAACTTAAGAACAAAGGCATTAAAGTTTTAATGGATGATTTTGGTATTGGTTATTCTAACGTCGGTAATTTAAAGAAAATCCCTTTTGATGCGGTTAAAATCGATAAATCTTTTATCGATGATATCGTCGGCAACACAAAAGCACGTGAAATCGTTCGCTTCTTAATAGGTTTGTGTAAAATCAATGGTATGGAAGTAATTGCCGAAGGTGTTGATAGCAAGGAACAGGTGGACATTTTAAAAAGAATTAAATGCGACACCATTCAAGGTTTCTACTATTCTAAAGCTTTACCAAAAAAAGAGTTTGAAGTATTCCTTTCTGATAATCCTTTCGAAAAAAAGGAGCGCGCTAAAAAATGATCATGATTGTAGGCGCACAACATGACGACATCTTGTATTTTGAAACCGTCATGTCAAACAAAAAGCAAGAAATTGTCCTCGATAAATATACTTTAACGATTGGTACTATTTTTAACCAATCTGTTTTGTTAGTGCACGATGTTAAAACTAACTATTTAAGTAGTGCTTTAACTCTATACTTAATTGAAAAATATTTTATCATTCTCATTTTAGTGGTTGGCAGATGTGTCGCTTATAACCAAGACATCAATCCTTCGGAAATAGCTATATCTAAGCACGCAATTGCCGGAGATGTTGATCAAGTTAACGAAGACAATGTCAAAATGGCACAAATTCCTGGTTTTCCACAAGTTTTTGACTGTAACGACGATGTGATTGGTTATTTAGTTAACGCTTTTGAAAAGCGAACTTTAAGTTCTTTAAAAATCGCAAACTATGTATCCACAAACACCGACTACCATAGTTATAATCAAATCAAACAAATTCGCGAATTCGATCACATTATTGGTTTTGAAAGTAATGTTGTTTTTGATTCAAATACCGCTGGTATAGCAATGGTTGCACAACTACGCAAAGTCCCATTCGTTGCGGTTAAAGTCGTTGAACGATATGTCGATGAGAAAAGTGATATTGATACTTACTTAACAGCAATTAAGAAATATACTGATATTGGTAAGGCCATCGTCACTTGTATTGGTGATATTGGTCGAAACGAAATTATCACTGGAGAAGGAGTGTAGAAAGATGCGAGAAAAAAATAAAAATAAAGCTAATTCTATCAATACTTTTTTCCGCTTTACCACCATTTTCCCAATGGTGTATTTCGTCATTTTCGCTGGTGTTACTGGTACTTTTAGTGTTTTATATGCAGTTACCCTAGTCTCCTTTTATTTACATTTCTTGATGGGCTTTATCGTTGGAATGGTTGGTCTATATGTAATATATCTAGTCTACACAACCCGAGTTTATCAAAGCACATTTGTTAGAGGTTTATACCTAGTCACTGATTTTAACTATAAAAATATCGCAAATGGCAGAGTTAATTTAATTGATTATCCGAATAACACCTATAGTGAATTTATTACATTAAATAAAGAAGTTGAGAAAATCAGAACTGGTTTTGATAAAGCAACTTTAATCGCGGGGAATATTGATTTCTCGCACATCAATCTTCACTACATTGATCAAAAAAAGAACGTCATCAGTTTTTATAGTTTTAAAAACTATTTAGAAGAAATTATTTTTTCTTCACAAAATTATCGTAATGTAATAATCGAACTATATTACGTTTTGGGTGACGACACATTAAATGAAATCGAAATTAAGTATCTGCTTAATTTATTACGCACCAACTTCAATGATTATAAAGATGTACTTTACATCTTAAAGGAAGATCGTAAATCAATTTATATTTATTTACCGCGTATCAATTCTTTAAGCAAAATCAAAGAACAACTTGAAATCGTCACTAGAAATGCCAGTGTCAACAAAAGAACACAAGATGGTATTGTCAACTTGCTAGCGCATTTTGCCGTTGTTTGCTATCCGTTTTCTGATGTGAGCGAACTATTGTCTGACTTACAATTTGCTAAACGTGAAGATAAAATCATCAACGTATATTTACCAAACCGTATTCGCTTTTTACAAGATAATCGTTTATTGAAAAATTCGATGAATTTAAATGCGATGACGAAGTTAATTCAACCATTACAAAACGCCAACCTCGGCATTGAACATAGTAAAAAGAACATGCTGGAAGTGCAAAAAGTTATTAGCGATATCGCCACTTATTTTGCTTTGGATTATGCAGGCATTATTTCTTATGATGAAATTAAGCGTAATTATTCGATTACTTATCAAGTAATGGCAAAAGGTTTGACCCCGCTTAGCTCAAAAGATAATCACGTCGAAAAAGAATTCGTCCAATCGATGGATCAAGCAAAAGACAAGGATAATTCTTATTATTTTGCTTTCCGTAGCCACGCTACTTTGGCTTTGGGTCGTCATTTAGACCGAGTTGGTTTAGAAAGTGGCTTCTTCTATGTCTTAAAAGACGGCGACCTTGTCGTAGGCACTATTTACTTCTTTAATAAAAAGAAATCTTTCTTTATCGATTCATATATCCAAGAAGCATTCACTGTTTTGTGCGATAAAATCGCTGCGATTATTTTAGGTGATCGCAGAGATAAAGAAGTTGAATACTCTTATCAAGAAATTGATGCTATCTTAAAAATTACTGAGCACGCAACATATCGCGTTTCTCATGACGAATTTACGATATTAAGAGCTAGCAACACCATGAAAGCTCTTTTCCCAAAACTTCAAGTCGGTGAAAAGTGTTATAAAACTTTGTATGGCTTAGATTTTCCTTGTGAAGATTGTCCGCTTTTGACTGGCAACAAAAAGGTTGGAAAGTTTGGCAGAAATAAGTTTGAAACTTCTTTAATTCTTTCAGAAATTAATCTTACTTATCACGTCATGACGATGAAGAACATCCATCAAGAGGAAAGTCAATCGCGTTATGTTAAAGACCTTGTCATTAACTCTTATTCATCTCTAATTGATGATTTGACTAGTGCTTTTGCCATTAATGGTAAAGGTTATTTGTTACTATTAAGAATTGATAATATAGCGCCACTATTAGACGCTAATGGTTCTGAAGGCTACCTCGCAATGATTCGTAGTTTCATTCGCCGCCTTAAAGCAATGCAAAACAATTATGAAAACATTTATTTATTCAACAACCAAGCAATCGCAATGCTTTTTACCGAATTTGGTCAAAACGACATCTTTGAAATGTGCGAAAAGATTTACGAATTAAGCCGCGATAATCACGCTAATAATGCTGATTATGACATTAATCTCACCTATTTGCCATTTGCCTATCCTGGTGTATTTACTGGTGTTGAAAACTTATTAAGACAAGCAGAACAATTTTTAAGCAAAGGCAAATACGCCATCAATAAAAATAGTATTTATCTTGATGAAGGTGCTTATTCTCGCCCTGCAAATAAAAACGATTACTTATTGTCCATCATTGAAACTTCCGTGGCCAACAAAAGTTTTAACGTCAATTTACAACCAATGGTTAATGCCGGAGATAAGCGTATTTTTGGGGCTGAACTTTTATTAAGAATGAGTGATAGTTATCGTAACACCGTCCTTAAAACTAATGAGTTAGTTGCTGTTGCTGCACAAAACAACAAAATTAGTGTTATTTCTAATGCGTTGCTCGATTATATCGCTGCCATGTATCAACAGTTTGGCAATTCAATCTTCAAGCTTCATGGTTTCCAACGCTTAAGCATCAATACCGACTATTCTTTCTTTGACGATTATGGTTTCTATACGGTCACCAAAGCGCACATCGATACTTTGAAATTACCAAATAATTTCTTAGCTTTTGAAATTAACGAAAGCGATATCGCCGATCACCGCGAAGAGTTCAAAACGATTGTTAAACAATTAAGTGGTTTGCACATCGTCATGGTGTGTGACCAATACACCGGTAAATATTTATCTCCAGAAGCAGTGAAGAGTATCGGTTTCCATGAAATAAAGTTGTCGCGTAATTTGCTTAAAAATATTGATAATGACCGCCAACGTTTAGACGATGTCAAACACTTAATGTTAGAAATTAAAAATCACAATATGAGAAATTCTCTAGTTGGTGTAGAAAATATCGACCAGTATCTCTTAATTAAAGAAATCGATAATGCTGCCTTAATCCAAGGTTACTATTTCTATCGCCCATTAGAAAAACAAAATCTTATCGATACAATTCGTCTTATCAACAAACTATATTAACCAATTAAGAAATCCTCTTCGACATACTGCACATGGCTAGTATCCTCGAAGTGGATTTTTTTATTGAGTAAATGAAAGAAAGTAATCGGACCAATTCGACCGACAAACATCAATAAAGCAATAATGATTTTGCTGCCACTAGACAAGTGTGGCGTGATACCAACAGATAAGCCGACTGTGCCAAAAGCAGAGAATACTTCAAACATCAAACTAGTAGAACGATTGCTATTAATATTTATAGCCCCTAGGTCGAGTTGACTTTCAAGCGCATAAATGGTAACAAAACTTACAAAAACGGTCGCGATCGCTAATAAAAA
>JAAYCD010000113.1 GCA_012744375.1 Erysipelotrichaceae bacterium
AAATCGTCGTTACCGCTGCAGGTGACAAAAAAGAAATCCAGGTTGATGAAACCGTTCAATTATCTGCTAACGTTGAAGGGGTCGAATGGTCAACAAGAAATGATGACATCGTTTCCGTTAGTGAAACAGGTTTAGTAACAGGTCTTAAAGCTGGTGTTGCAAGAATAACAGCGAAAAAAGATGGCTACATCAATGGCAGCATCACAATTACAGTTGCCAAAGCTCCTGAAAAAGCAGCAAAATATGCTCTTCGTTTAGAAGAAGCTGAACACTATAACCCAAATGGTATGTGGGGCATGGATGCTTCTCAATGGGGCATGGGCTGGATGGGTCCAGGCGAAACTCCAGTCGAAGATAACTCTGGTGCTACTGAAGATGGCACCTCATTAGGTTGGTTAACAGCGGGTTGCAAAGAAACATTAAGATTTACTTCTAACAAAGCTGTCCAAGTTGAAATCGGTATCGTTATGGCTTATAACACTGTGATGAATTTAGGTACTGCTTTGTCAATTAAATTCAATGACGTAGCCGTTTCTACTAGCGGTTTAGAAACCGTTGCTCCAGAAGATCCAAACAATTACTACGAATTCCACCCAATTTCTTTGGGTAAAGTTAATTTAATTAACGGCACTAACGTTTTAGAAATCGAAATGATCGCTCAAGGTCCAAACTTAGACAAGGTGCTTATTTACACTGAAGAAGATATTAATATTGCTGTTATTCCAGCCGTTGTGACTCCAAGAATTCAAGTCGCAAACGCCGATATCAAAATTAAAGTTGAAGAAACTGCTCAAATCGAATCTGAAACTGAAGGTTTAAGTTATGTTTCCGCTAACACAGAAATCGCTACCGTTTCTGCTACCGGTTTAGTTACTGGTGTTGCAGTTGGCACAACTACCATTACCGTTTCTAAAGAGGGAATGAAAGATGCCACTGTTGCAGTTACAGTTAGTCCAAAACCAGTTGCTGGCCAAATCGTTCTCGAAGCTGAAGAAGGCACCTTAGGTGGCGCTGCTCAAATCGAAAATAATAACGCTCAAGCAAGTGGTGGCGCTCACGTTGGTTATTTAAGCGCTGAAGCCTCCTTAACCATCAAGTATACTCCAGAAAATGCTGGTGTTTATGCTCTTACCTTAGTCGCCGCTTCTACCGCCAATCTTGACTGGTCTCAATATCCAAATGTCACCGCTGGTGATCAAGAAATCGCTCCAGTTATGACTCTCAAACTTAACAACACACCTATTTCCTTAGAAGGCAAAGTCGTTACTGGTGGTGCTTTTGGCACATGGGTTGAAGTCGCTCTTGGCGATGTCACCCTTACTGCAGGGGAAAATACATTCTTATTTGAATTCTCCGGTCAAGCTCCAAACATTGACTGTCTCAAACTAGTTGCAAAATAGTATTCTAATTATCCTTTATCAACATCTAAATAATTAAAAGAAAGGATGGAGGGTTTGGGTAACCAAGCCCTCTTATATCAAAAAATGAACAAAAAATTATTAATCCCAATGGTTTTTGCTTCCTTGCTAGCTCTTGGTGCATGTAACAATGTCGGGAACTCAAGTGGAAGCCAGAGTTCGGAAGGACCAATTGTTGAAACAGCGAGAAAAATCCTAGTAGCGTCTTTACAAAAAAGCATCGTCGATGCTGGCGGAAGAACGAGTGTTGTTTCTGATATCCAAGGCTTATTTTACCGCAGTAGCAACGAAGACGTTGCAACAGTCGATAGTCAAGGCAACATCAAAACTGACGAACCAGGCATGACCTATATCACTGTTAGTAAAGAAGGTTACTTCGATCGCGTATTAAAACTATTTGTCGAAGAATATGACACAATTGATTACCTTGTTGAGGGATTTGAATATGGCCCAGCTCTCGTTGGTGTTAAATTAAATTTCCCAGACAAAGTTAAAAAAGCTGATTTACAAGGCAAACAATTTCTCATCAAAACCAACAAAACAGTTCGGACAGTTGAAAGCGTTGGTTTATGTGATGTAGAAGGTCAATTCATTGACGCTGATGAATCAAATTATGTTCGTATTTCTTTAGTTACTCAGTCTAATGACTGGGGGCCAACTGGTGGCGCTGCTGTTTTTACTTATGCTAATAGCGTAAATAACTGGACTGCTAATATTAGTGTCGAAGCTTCCTTAGCAGCTGGCAATACCCTCAAGGTTGGCGATGATACATATACTGATTCATTCGTTTTCAACTTTATTAAATCACGAATTATTCTTTCCACTAAAGATTGGGGAGAAGCCAAATCTCACACCGCTTCCAATTACACATTAACTTATAAAGGTTATGAAACGGATGCTTTGCGTGAAGATGGTGTCTTAAATCCACTAGTCATTTGGTTACATGGCATGGGAGAAGGCGGTACAGATCCTGATATTGCTTTATTAGGTAATGATGTCACCGCTCTAGGTGAACCAACAATTCAAAATCACTTCATCGAAGGAAAGCAAAAAGGTGCTTATGTCCTTGCGGTTCAAACTCCAACAATGTGGATGAATAGTGGCACTGGCCAAAATAACGGTGGCACTGGTCACTCCATCTACACCCCAACTTTAAAAGCTACAATCGATAAATTCATCGCCGATAATGGAGATATCGATACTGACCGCATTTTCCTAGGTGGCTGTTCAAATGGTGGTTATATGACCATGGAAATGGCGATTACTTATGGTGATTTCTTTAGAGCGTATTATCCAATCTGTGAAGCTTATGCTAATTCATTCGTCACTGACGATGATATCGAAAAATTAAAAGACTTCCCAATTTGGTTTATTCATGCTGCTAATGATACTACTGTCAATGCGAATAACTTTGTTATTCCAACCTATCAAAGATTAATTGCTGCTGGAGCTGAAGATGTACATTTTTCATACTTCACAAATGTCCGCGGCACAGATGGCAATCCTAACGGCAACAATTACATGGGTCACTATTCTTGGATTTATGTTTTCCGGGATGAAGTCGCTTTAGATCAAGCTGATCCAAACAATATTGCCGCTCCATCAACCGAACCAGTCAAAGACGCTAATGGCAATGTTGTCTCGCTCTTTGAATGGATGCAGGCAATGAAATAAAATTAGAAATCTGAAATAAATCTAAGCTTATTTCCTTTCAAAGAAGGCGCTTCACCCATGCCTTCTTTTTTATCATTTCCAGAAGGAACAAAAAATTTTAGTGCAAATTAAACGGTTTGTTAATCAAAAACATATACACTAAAAAAAGACTCTAGTTTCAAAACTTTAAATTTTGTTATACTTGAATGTCTCTTGTTATAAGAGAAACACAAAATACACTGATAAAAACACACAACTTAGGAAGTAGGAATTACTTATGGATACATCAATAGAAAAACCAACCTGGATAAAAAGGCTTGTCTTATTTATGGCGAGTCAAACCGTTTCTTTACTCGGTTCAATGTTAGTTGCTTATGCGATAATGTGGTATGTGGCACTAGAAACTCTTTCTGGCGTCAGCATGATGATTTTCGCATTGTGTCAGTTTGTTCCGTCTTTATTGCTTACTCCTTTTGCTGGTGTTTGGGCTGATAGATTGAATCGAAAAGGTTTAATGATTGTCGCTGATTTAGGTATTGCGGCTGTTACTTTATTAATGGCGGTTTTATTTTTATTTGGCATCAAAGATTTGTGGATTATTTTTGTGATTACAGCCGTTAGAGCTTTTGGTCAAACAATTCATTCTCCGACTGTTTCTGCTGTTTACCAGCAAATCGTTCCCGAAGATAAATTAGTTAAAGTGCAAGGAATTGCCCAAGGCATTCAATCAACCGTGCAAATCGCGCTTCCTGCTTTAGCCGCTGTCTTGCTAAATTTCTGGAGTATAGAATATATTTTCTTTATCGATGTAATAACGGCCGCTATTGCTGTTTATATGCTCATTACCATCGTTAAACTTCCAAAACATAAAGCCGAACTTCTCCACACTTCCATTGATTATTTCAAAGATATCAAAGCAGGTTTCAAATATATTGGAAATCATAAATTTTTACTTAGCATTTTAATTTTCAGTTTCATTTATATGTTCATGGTTGCCGCCCCATCGTACTTAACTTATATACAAGTGGCGAGAGTGTTTGGTAATGAACAGTGGAGATTAGCTATTTTAGAAATAATCTTTGGTGTTGGATTATTGTCTGGCTCTTTACTTATTTCATTTTTTGGTGGATTTAAAAATCGATTAATTACATTTTTTGTTTCGTATTTAATTATTGGTCTAGGCTGCGCTGCTTTGGGCGTGCCATTTAGTTTCTGGTTTTATATTATCGCTTGGGGTGTCATCGGCTTATTTATTGGAGTAAGTAACCCTTTATTCATGGGCTTAATCCAAGAAAAGGTTGATCCGGCTTTTATTGGTAGAGTATTTTCAGTCATCGGCTTAATCAATGCATTAGCCATGCCACTAGGTATTATTCTATTTGGACCACTTTCTGATACGATTGATATTTCTTTAGTCATTCTTGGAACAGGTATAGCAATGGTTTTTATTTCCATTGTGCCATTTTTTAATAAACCATTACTAAAAGAAGGTTTAGGAGCAGAAGTTAAAAAGTCGGAAATTGAAACTACCAAAGCCGGAATGGAATAACTAAATATATTTTATCTATAGTTATCCACGAATTAATCTTGTTGCGATAACAATCACTACCCTCGTTTTCATTAATGTTTAAGACACTCAAACTTTGTTTACTTTTACATGTTGTCACTTTCTTTTATATAATGTGTTAATGAGTATGAAACAGTTTGAATATAGATTTGCCGAAATAAAAGACATTGGCTTAATTCTTGCATTTATTAAAGCGCTTGCGGAATATGAACAGATGGCCGATGTGGTGATCGCAAACGAAGAGTCACTCAAAGAATGGCTATTTGAAAAGAAAGTCGCGCAAGTTATCTTTGCAATTAAAGACAATCAAGAAGTAGGTTTTGCCTTATATTTTTATAACTTTTCTACTTTCCTTGGTAAAGCCGGCATTTACTTAGAAGACTTATTTGTTTTTCCTGAGTTTCGCGGTCAAGGTTATGGTAAAGGTCTACTTAAACAATTGGCCAAAATTGCTTTAGAGCGCAATCTTGGTAGAATAGAATGGGTTTGTTTGAACTGGAACAAACCAAGTATCGATTTTTATTTATCAATTGGCGCTAAGCCATTATCTGATTGGGCGACTTATCGGCTGAGTGATAAGGAACTTGAAAATCTTGCTAACAAGGAATAAAAATGAAATATACAAAAGTAAATGGACAAATATTTAATGCGTGGAAAGAAAAATATAATCTTCCTTGGATGAAACCTATTTCTCACGAAGATTTTATAAAAGCCACTAGAGGTGAAGAACTCTTGACTTTGACACCATTAAGAAAAGTGCCATTTTCTTGGTATGGAAATTGCAAAGGCAAGAAAGTGCTCGGCTTAGCTGCAGGAGGCGGCCAACAAATGGCCATTTTGTCGGCACTAGGAGCTGAATGTACTTTACTTGATATTTCGGATGAACAAATAGAGTCCGACCGCTTAGTAAGTGAAAGAGAAGGATATGCCATTACGATCATTAAAGGTGATATGACTGAAAAACTTCCATTTGATGATGAAACTTTCGACCTAGTTATTAATCCAGTATCTAACCACTATATTGAAAAAGTCGAACCAGTTTTTAAAGAAGTGGCCCGTGTCTTAAAAAAGGGTGGAGCTTTTCTTGCGGGACTTGATAACGGCTTATATTGGGCTTTTGATGAAGACACCAATCAATTAGCATATCGCTTACCTTTTAATCCACTTCAAGACGAAAATATTAAAAAGGCATTATTAGAAGAAGACATGGCTTATATTTTTTCGCACACATTAGAAGAACAGCTTGGTGGACAACTTAAAGCTGGATTAATTATCAAAGAATTATTAGAAGATTTTAATGATGAAGGTCCGTTTTTTGATTATAATGTTCCTACTTTTATTTTAACTAGAGCCATTAAGGAATAAGTATGACTATTAGAAAAGCAAAAGAAAAAGACATTCCTAGATTACTAGATTTACTGTCTCAAGTTTTGGAAATTCATGCGCAAATTAGGCCAGATATTTTTGTTTCTGGAACGACTAAATACAATCAAACCGAACTTCAAAAATTATTAGAGTTAGAAGATTATTTTATTTATGTTTGCGCTAATGAATTAGACAATGTCATCGCTTATATTTTTTGTGAACTAAGAAAAACGCGCAATCTTAATTTTATGGTGCCTGCTAAAACTTTATTTATCGAAGATTTTTGTGTTGATGAAGCATGTCGCGGTCAACATATTGGCACCACTTTATTTGATTTTGTTAAAGCTGAAGCAAAAAGGTTGGGTTGTAATGATATTTGCCTTAATGTTTGGGAAAATAACACTCTTGCGAAAAAGTTTTATGATGCGATGGGTTTTAAACCAAAATCATCGCAAATGGAATATATTTTAGATAAAGATAATTAATTGTTTAACTAATGAACAATACAATCAATGGTGGTATGCACTATCGATTTTTGTATTTTGTTTAGAAATGTTACTTATATAATTACTAATAAATTGAGTTTTTAATATATGATTAAATCATTAAAGAGGTATATCTTATGCGAGATGGATTTATCAAAGTGGCAGCGGTAACACCAAATTTAAAGGTAGCGGATGTCGATTATAACTACAAAAAGATTGTAGAACTATTAGACATAGCCACATCACAAAAAAA
>JAAYCD010000047.1 GCA_012744375.1 Erysipelotrichaceae bacterium
CAAAACTATAGTCAATCTATCTCTGATTAGTGCTTAAATCAGTGAATATTTTAAAACTTTATCTATGATATAGTTTTTTCGTCGTGGACTTTAAGAAAAAAATACTTGATAATTGTAGGTATGAAAAGATTAATCAATGTCTTATACCACAAATTATTAAGATTAGTAGTTTTAGATAAGTTTCTGAAATTGTGATACAAAAGTAAATAGTGACGATGGTGGATGTTTTTGGCAAAAATGAGTTTCCCATATTTTCCACAGCAAAATTCGAGTATAATTTAACTTCGCATAATTGTCATTATGTTAACTAAATATCAAAAAAATTAGTTCTTACGTAGTAAAAAATGCCTAACATATATGTGCAAATGGAATTTTACATATCAGCTAGGCATAAAATTTTCCACATTTATTGATTTATTAGAATTACTAGATTTCTACTAATTCGTTCAATTATGTTTCAAATAATCAAATTTAGTTAGATGAACTAGCGCATTGATTAATTTGCTCATTTGACTTTCCGTTAACCTATATGGAGTTTTATAAGTTAAGTATTCCTGTCCATTATCTAGCGCATTCTTAATGCTTGATACTTTGACTTTTCTAATCAACTCATCGCCAACGATTCGATGCTTGTCAATTGACTGTCTTTGGTTGAGTATTGCGATTGCTTCTTTAAAGTTTAAGCCTTCAATAATGCCCAATTCTAAATCGCTTGCTGGATTAGGTTTTTTGTCTTTTTTCGACTTTAGAGGGACGACGCTTACTAAGCCATCCTTTTCTCTTGATTTGTTGACTGCCACCACATAATGTGGACCAGATAGTTCCGAGCCAAATGAGCTTGCAAAAACCGCTCTAAAAACATCACCTCTTTTGATTTCGAAATTGACAGCATAATTACAATAGAACCAAAGTCGACCACTCATCTCATTTATATGCGCTATGCCAGCTTCTCCTTTAAAATAAGTTCTTTTTAGCGGTAACTGTCTTTTCCTAACGGTGATACTTCTCACTGTTTTTTCTTTCTCGTTATTTTCCATCAAACTAAATTTGTTTAGCTTTTCTTTTTCACTCATCTTTTTCACCCCCTTTCTGAACGTTTTAAACAAAAATAAAAACAATCACTCAAAAAAGAATGCTTGTTAATATTCAGTATACTCAATCTTTTTCTTTGTCGACAAAGATGGCTTCAATTGGTTCACCCAATAAATCATTAGGTTTATTCAACTTGAAGTTTTTTAAAACTGTCGCGCCGATGTCGGCAAAGGAATTTCTTTCCGGTAGATAAGTTCCATTTTTGAAATTCTTGTTATAAATGATGATTGGAATTTTTTCTCTAGTATGATCTGTCCCAATCCAAAGCGGATCGTTGCCGTGGTCTGCGGTAATAATTAACAAATCGTCCTCGTTAAGTAAAGGCAATAACTCGGCGACTTTTCGATCGAATCTTTCGATACATTTTCCATAACCAACAGCGTCTCTTCTATGACCGTATTCACTGTCAAACTCAACGAGGTTTACAAAGCACAAACCAGTAAAATTGTGGTTCTTAGCTTCGTCAATGGTTTTATCCATTCCATCATCGTTCGACACAGTTTTTTGCGTTTTAACAACGCCATATTGATCAAAGATATCGCTAATTTTTCCGATACAGCTAGTCATTAAACCATGGTCCTGCAAAACATTCATCACGGTTGGTGAACTTGGCTTTAGTGCTAGGTCATGACGATGGCCAGTCACGCGCTTGAAATTATCTTTGTTATTACCAACATATGGACGAGCGATAACACGACCGACCATCCATTCTGGTTTCATGCATATTTCTCTAGCGATTTCGCAACAACGATATAATTCTTCTAACCCTGTAATTTCTTCATGAGCAGCAATTTGTAAAACTGAATCTGAAGAGGTATAGACGATTAAAGAATTATCACGCATTTGTTCTTCACCTAATTCTTTTAAGATTTCTGTGCCGCTTGCGGCTTTATTGCCGATAATTTTATGACCGGTTTTTTCTTCAAGTTCTTTGATGAGTTGTTCTGGAAAACCAGTATCAGTAAATGTTTTGAATGGAATTTTTGTATGGACACCCATGATTTCCCAGTGTCCAGTCATTGTATCTTTGCCATTGCTAACTTCATTAGCTTTTAGAACATATGAATTTGGGTGATGAACTTTGGTTGTCCCTTTAATCGGATCTAAATCACCTAGACCGAGCGAGTTTAATGTCGGAATGTCTAGACCATTAGGCATTTGTTCGCCGATATGGAATAATGTATTTGCGCCTTCGTCTCCAAACTTTTTTGCATCGTGCATATAGCCGGAGCCCATGGAATCAGCGACGATAATGAATATTCTTTTGTAGTGATATTGTTTCATATTTACGTATTATCTAATCGTACCCAGATTGTAATTAGATAACATTTCCTTTCCCGGGTATAATCTAACTATGCTGTGTACCTGTATTTTCATATTTACAGTTTTGACTGTTTTGAGGTAATTCAGGCCACAGTTTTTTATATAAATCGTTGA
>JAAYCD010000035.1 GCA_012744375.1 Erysipelotrichaceae bacterium
GGCAAAATTATTCTTTTAGTAGAAGAAATGCATCGTTTACATTTCAATATTTGGAAAAACTTCCCATGGAATGATTACATGTACGAAGGAACCGAACTAGAAAAGAAATAAAAAAAGTTGCCGATTTAACGGCAATTTTTTTCAATGTTTGCGAATGAATTAAATATCTTGAATTAGTTTCCAAGAAGAGACTAACTCTTTAACCAATGTTTTAGCTTGTTCAATGGTAATAGTCTTTCTTAAGTAACCATCGATGATGTCGGCGACTTGTTCAGCCTGGTCTTTTGTACAGCCACGCGTCGTTACGGCGGCAAAACCGATGCGTAGACCGCTTGTTTTGCTTGGTGGAAGTATATCGTTCGGTAACATGTTTTTGTTCGTCGTAATACCGATTTCTTCAAGTGCGATTTGTGCATCTTTGCCAGTTATTCCATATGAATCCATCACGTTAATGAGGAATAAATGGTTGTCTGTTCCTGAGGCTTTAACCCCAAGTTTTTCAAAGCGATCCGAACATGCCTTGGTGTTAATTTTAACTCGTTTAATATATTGCTTAAATTCGTCAGTCATTGCCTCGCTAAAACAGGCAGCTTTTGCAGCGATTACGTGCTCCAATGGACCACCTTGATAAAAAGGGAAAATAGCAGCATTAATTTTCTTGATAATCTCTTCATCGTTACAAAGGATAAGACCACCTCTAGGTCCCCTTAAAGTCTTATGTGTAGTGGAAGTAACTACGTCAGCATAAGGGAATGGAAGAGGGTGTTCTTCCGCTGCGATTAATCCGGCAATATGTGCCATATCAACCATCAAATAAGCATCAACTTTTGTAGCGATTTCTTTAAAGCGTCTAAAGTCGATTTCGTATGGATAAGCACTATAACCACAAAGGATTAAATCAGGCTTAAATTCAAGAGCCAACTGCTCAATAATTTGATAATTTAAATGACTATCCTTTAATGGATAAAAGGCAAATTGGTACAGATGAGATGAAAAAGAAACAGGAGAACCATGGGTTAAGTGTCCACCGTCATTGAGCACTAAAGAAAGTATTTTTCCACCTTCTGGAAGTAGGGCACGATAGGCAGCGGCGTTAGCTTGTGAACCACTATGTGGTTGGACGTTTGCATAGTTACAATGAAATAACTTACAAGCCCTATCGATAGCGATTTGTTCAATTTTATCGACAAATTCGCAGCCTCCATAATATCTTTTTCCTGGGTAGCCTTCCGCGTATTTGTTGGTCAAAATGGAAGCCATAAGGTTTCTTACTTCTTGGCTAGCATAGTTTTCGCTAGCGATTAATTCAATACCAGTATTCTGTCTTTCCTGCTCTAAAAAAATCCATTTGTTAAGTTCTTGATCCATATATAAGACCTCCAATTTGCTTATATTATAAAGACACATTGGCATTTTGCAAAAAAGCTTTTGTTCTTTTTTCTTTTGGAGATGCAAAGAAGGTGTGACTGTCATTAATTTCAACGATTTTTCCATCGTCCATAAAAACCACTTTATTGGCAACATTTTTGGCAAAATTCATCTCATGAGTGACGACAATCATCGTCCGTCCTTCTTTGGCCAATTGTTTGATGACTTCTAAAACATCATTAACCATTTCTGGATCGAGCGCTGAAGTTGGTTCGTCAAACAAAATAATTTCAGGATCTAAACAAAGAGCACGCGCAATAGCAACACGCTGTTTTTGCCCCCCACTCAAGGCCTTAGGACGATAGTTCATTCTGTCTTGCAAGTTGACATTAGTTAATTCTTTTATTGCGCGCAATTTGGCTTCTTCGCGTTTTCTTTTTAATACTTTGATTTGCGCAAGTGTGCAATTTTTTAGCGCATCCATATTGTTGAATAAGTTGAAAGATTGGAAAACCATCGTTGCCTTGCTTCTTAATTGATTTTGTGCTTTTTCAGAAATTGTTTTTGTCGGATAAGCTTTGGCAAAGGCAAGATATGCTTCACGGTCGAAATAATTGTATTTAACCGGCTTTGTTTTAAGCAATTTATTATATAAATGCTTACAATCTTTCACTTTTTGTTTGGTTTGTTTATCCTTATGTCCTTCAATTAATCGGTTCGTATAGATGGCTAAATTGTCTTCTGCCTCAACAAGGGCGCTTTTCCATTTATCTTTATCTTGACGATATGTCACATAATCAATGAAATCGTCAGCACATTTCTCAATATGAAAATAAGTTTCATTATTAAATATTAATGTACCGCGAGTTGGTTCTTCTAATAAATTTAGGCATCTTAAAAAGGTAGATTTGCCACCACCAGAAGGACCAACAATTGCAATCACATCGCCACGGTGAACAGTCAGACTAATATCCTTTAACACTTTATTTTCAGCAAAATATTTTGCTAAATTTTTAACTTCTAAAATAACTTCGCTCATGCAAACAAACCTCTTTTCCACCTAGCAAAAGGATTAAATGAAATTTTTTGACCATCGAGTTTCTTTTCAATAAGTTTTAAGATACCAGTCGCAATAAGCGTCAATAATAAATATATAATAGCTAGAATTACATAACCTTCAAGATAGGCATAAGTTCTAACCGAAATCATTCCGATACGAAAGTATAATTCGGTAGTGGCAATAACATTCAAGACCGATGAATCTTTGATGTTTACGATTAATTCGTTGCCGATAGTAGGCAATGAATTTCTTATCACCTGAGGTAGGATAACTTTTAATGAGGCTTGCCGATTAGACATACCTAAAGATTTTGCGCCTTCGACTTGTCCAACGTCAATGCCATTTAAACCTGATTGAACGATCTCCGCCATATAGGCTGCAGTATTAAATGTTATCACAATTAAGCCTGCTAAGAACCATCCATTAAGCACATTGTTTACTGCCGGATTTGGTGAACGAATCAAATCCCAATTTAAGCCCATAGCCGCACATCCATATTTAAAAATTAAGGCTTGAACCATCATTGGAGTGCCTCGTAAAACGACCGAATATAGCTTGCAAAAAAATCTCACAATTCCACTAACAATTTGTGTGAATAGATTACTGCTCTTACGCGGTTTCCAGTTTTTTCCATAGGCAATAAATATCCCAATTAATAGGCCGACAACCGTGCCAAAAACCGACAAGATAATCGTGCTTAAAACTCCAGCAATTATAAGTGGCTGATTATCAACAATGATAGTAATTATTTTTGAAAAATCAAACATCAATTATCCCTGCGATCTAAGTGAAGCTTGACCCATCATTTCGCTTCTTTGTTCTTGAGTTAATTTGGTTAAGGACCCATTAAGTTCATCAAGTAATTCGGTGTTCCCTTTTTTGATGCCAATATTCACAGATAGTCCTTCCAAATCACCTGCTTCAAGGAAGGAATAATCAACATATAAAACTCCAAGTCCTTCTAAATTTGCCATCGCTTCAACAACCGGAAGTTCGGCCGGCATTGCAAAAGAAATGCCGTTTTGAACATCGATTGCCGCTAGTGGATAAGTGCTTTGTGGGGCGCTATGCGTAATATTTAATGTTGGTTCACCAAAATAATCATCAATAACGTCCTCACCAAACACACCTGATTGACAAATTA
>JAAYCD010000110.1 GCA_012744375.1 Erysipelotrichaceae bacterium
AACTTCTTTTTAGGCAACTGGCTATCTCATCTAAGACCCTATAGTTTTGCGTCGCCGGATTGCTCCGGTTTTGCCTTTTTCTTTCTCAATTATATATTTGCTTAAAAAATTATGCAATTATAATAATTGAAATTATATATAAATAAAGTGATTTTTCAGCCATTTTGGTACTTATCCAATGATTTTTAGCGTTATTTTAATAATACTCCTATATTAAAGCTTCCTGTTTATGTCATTAAATGCAATCATATGTTAGAATATTACCATGAATATAGCTGTTATTTTAGCCGCTGGAAAAAGCGAAAGATTGAATGAAATCAATGTACCAAAACAATTGTATGTTGTTAATAACGTACCATTATTCTTGTACAGTGTTTTAACGTTTAATCAACTTGATGAAATAGACTATATCTATCTGGTAACAAATGAGGAGTGTTTGCCATTAATTGAAAAATATCTCAAAATCTATACAATCGAGAAATTAAAAGGGGTGATTTTGGGTGGTGCAACACGTCAACAAAGTGTTTATCTGGCACTTAAGCATCTTGATAAAATTGCAAAAGGCGATGACATAATTTTGATTCATGATGCAGCAAGACCATTGGTTGATAAAGAGACAATATTAGCTAACATTGAAGGAGTGAAAATTTTTGAAGCAGTCACTACCGCTATTAAGGTCAACGACACAGTTTTTAACGTAAAAGATGACCATGTCGATCATATCGTTGATCGTTCGTGTTTATATCAAGCACAAACTCCACAATCATTTAATTATCGTTTAATAAAAAAGGCACATGAAATGGCCATTGATAAGATGGTAGTTGCAAATGATGATAGCGCACTTGTAAGGGAACTTGGGTATGAGGTGCACGTTGTGAAGGGCTCCATCACTAACTTCAAAGTAACGACAATAGATGATATAAAACTACTCGAGATGATGATTTTGTAACTTTTTCTTATTTTAAAAGGTTGATTTATTATTAAAATCATATAAGATTACAACCATAGATTGATAGAGGCGCAGTGTTTATTAGTAACAAGCGGAGACGGTAGCCGAAGAAACTTGTAAAAGGAAACATTGCCGAAACCACTTCTTGACATGGAGGTGAGTTGGGGTATAGGAGAATATCTTATACACTCCCACTAGCAGTAGGCTTGTGGAGGAGCTATTGATGCGAATCTTCTTTTTGAAAGTTAACGAGATTGCGTCAGTAGGATGCAATCTCGTTTTTTAAGGAGGATTCGCCTATTATGAGACGAAATAATTTTGCGTTAGGTTTAACGCTTCTTGGTATGGTCGCTCTTGCAGTTAGTGGCTGTGTATCATCAAAAGTAAACAATTCCAAGCTAGTGATTGGCATGGAGTGTGCTTATCAACCATTTAACTGGAGTCAAAACTCTGCAAACACGAACACTTTACCTATTGATGGGACTAGCGAACATGCTGATGGCTATGATATAGCCGTTGCTAAATTTTTGGCTGAGGATTTAGGGAAAGAAGTAATTATTAAACGAATTGGTTGGAGTGATTTAATTCCATCATTACAAAAGGGTTCCATCAACATGATATTAGCAGGGATGTCTTCAACAGCAGAAAGAAGACAAACTATTGATTTTACTGATCCATATCTACAAAGCGATTTAGCGTTTTTAATGCGTGCAGAAAATATTCCTGAGGACAATAGTCCAAATAATCCTTTGGATTACCAAGGATTAAAAGACTTATTTAGAGGTCATAGTTTAATTTGTCAATCAGGTGTGTTTGGTGAGGACGTTATTGATGATTATTTTGGTGAACCAACATTAAATATTACGCATAGCGCCCCACAAAGCACTTATCCACTAGCGGCAATCGATGTTCAAAACGG
>JAAYCD010000011.1 GCA_012744375.1 Erysipelotrichaceae bacterium
CCATTAAAAACCAAGGATTGGCCAACTTATTATCTCGTATTTCTAACCAAAACATGGTAGTCTATTCTAAAGGTTTAATCTCATTGTTGCTCAAATCTGCTAATCCTGATTTTGACTCCAATGAGTTAAATAAATACTTACAAGAGGATCATTAGGAGGATAAATTATGGCGAATGAACTCGACGAATTAACTGGTCCAGTAAATGAAAAAGGTAATGACGTTAACGTTATTCAAAAACAAATCAAAGTTCAAGTAGGTTGGGGCTCCACTTTGTTTGAAGTTTTATTGTGGGTCTTATTAATTATTCCTGGTTTAGTATTTCTATTTATGAAAATTAAAGCCAAGAATTACTTGCAACGTTTACAACAAAAAATCCAACACAATGCTTCGCAAATCGATAATTATTTAGAGCAAAGAGTGGTAATCTTGGAAAACGCAGCCGCTTTAGTTAATAAAGCAGTCAAACTTGACGAAACGACTTTCGTCGCCATTGCCCAAGCACGCGCTGGGGGTACAATGAACGAAAGAGCAGAAGCTTTAGAAAATGTCGCTTCTAAAATCAATGTCTCTCTTGAAGCGTATCCAGACTTAAAAGCTCATCAAGAAATCGCCATGGCGATGCAACAAAACAGCTATTTACAAAAAGAAATTACAGCCGCTAGAGAAGTCTACAATGACACAGTCTTTGAATGGAACGGCTTGATGTTCCGTTGGCCAACATATCAAATCGTGGCCGCAAGAAATGGTTATACAACTCGTATTCCATTCTCTGCTAGTGCTGAAACTAAGCAAAGAGCTAGACAAGTCTTGTTTTAATCTTTTAGTAAAAATCAATTTTCAACGTTGGTGATTGTCTCATCAACGTTTTTTATTTTTTAAATAAAGAATGAGCTATATTCAAATTCAATCTCAATTATTGATAAATTACAATTCGTTTCTCGAGTGATCAACGTAAATATCTTCTGCGGTTAATGGATCTTCTTTTTTCAACAATTCTAGTATGATAAAAGTGGCGAAGGTTATAGTTTCGGCCATATTGATAATGCGTGTCATACTGACTTGGAAATCATAAAACCAAGAAGAATAATATTGATTGCCAAACCAAGCTCCAGTCGAACCTAAAAAACTCATAATGCCATTTAAGGCCAAGAAAATTAGCGTTATGACAAATACTTTTTTGGCTACTAATTTTTGTTCGTCATCACCCTTAACAACTGCGAATCCCCCAACAATAACAAAAGCCACAAAATTAAGATAACCTGAAACCCATATTAAAACATTTATGAGCTTTCTAGTCCATTTTCCATTAAATAATCGATCAAACATAATTATTCCTCCTATATAATTAAAGCCTGCCTTTTATGCTATTAGGTTATGATTAGTTAGTAAGCTTTAATAAATTTAAACCATTATAACATTTAAGAAAAAGCGGCACTATGAAAATAAAAATTACAATGATTTGGCCAATAAAAAATGCATATGTTTTATGATTTAATATTATGTTGACC
Organism: Erysipelotrichaceae bacterium; assembly: GCA_012744375.1. Classification (GTDB taxonomy): domain Bacteria; phylum Bacillota_I; class Bacilli_A; order RFN20; family CAG-826; genus RUG14515. The sequence continues at coordinate 1,510 of JAAYCD010000011.1, forward strand.
ACAAAAAAGAATGTGTTATTAGCAGGTTAAATTATTTATTATCTTGCTCACAAAGAGCAACTTGATATTATGCAATTAAAGGCGTATATCTATTAGTAATGAAGAATCGAAATAAGCAAATCAATCCATATTTATTAGTCATTCTTTCCTTTGCCGTCATCATCTTGGTCGGTACTTTATTGTTGGCTATGCCATTTTCAAGAAAGGATGGTCAGTTCGGCGATTTTGTTAACTCCTTCTTTCTTGCAACTTCCGCAACATGCGTGACTGGACTTAATGCTTTCCATCAAGGGATTGGACTTGAGTTAACATTTATTGGTCAATTTATCATCGCTATTTTAATTCAAATTGGTGGACTTGGTTTTATTACCATTCTCACTTTCATAATTACATTGTTTCATAAAAAGCTTCAGTTTAAGGATCGCTTATTTATATCTCTTATGATTAATATTGAAGATTTCGCAGAAATTGTTTCGTTTATTCGAAAAATAGTTCTTATTTCGTTGGGTTTTGAAGTATTTGGATTTTTATTAGGATTACCTGTTTTCTTACCTTATTCTGACAATATCTTTCAAGGTTTGTGGAACTCGTTATTTACTTCAATTTCCGCTTTTAATAATGCAGGTTTTGATATTTTGGGTAACACCTCTTTCATTAGAGGAGCTGGTAATCTGCTTATCGATTCGTTGCCAAACTGGTTATATTACTACCTATGCTCATATGTAATGCTATTAGTTTTTGCTGGTGGTATTTCCTTTTTAGTCATTATTGATATATTCGCAAAAAAGAAATTTAAACAACTACGTGTTTTCAGCAAAATATGCCTCTTAATGACTGGTGTCTTATTAGTTGCGGGCTTCTTGCTCATTTACGTCTCAGAAGGCTTCAAATCACCATTTAACGCCTTATTCCAGTCAGTCACTACTCGCACAGCGGGTTTCAGCACCGTTAATCAAGATAACTTATCATTTTTAAGCAAGTTGTTTTCTTGTTTACTAATGTTAATCGGTGGTAATCCTCTGGGCACAGCGGGCGGGATTAAAACGACGACAATTTATATTATTGTCTTAGCAATGAGCTGCTATCTAGCTGGTAAAAAAGTCACTTCTTTTTATCGGCGTTATTCACCAAA
>JAAYCD010000001.1 GCA_012744375.1 Erysipelotrichaceae bacterium
CAATGTGCATAACAGGAGGTAGGAAATGTTTATGCTTAAAACACTAAACGAATTCAAAGTTGGCGAGACTGGCCAAATTAAAAATGTCGATGGCGAACGTAGAATCAGAAGGCGTTTATTAGATATGGGCGTTACTCCTGGTGCGACAGTTTTATTAAGAAAAAAAGCGCCTTTAGGTGATCCACTTGAAATTACCATAAGAGGCTATGAATTAACATTAAGAAAATCTGAAGCCGCTTTAGTGTCACTCGAAGTGAAAGGAAAATAAAATATGAAAACTTTCGCTTTGCTTGGTAATCCTAATAGTGGTAAAACCACCTTATATAACTCGTTAACAGGTTCTTCAGCCCATGTCGGTAATTGGCCTGGGGTCACTGTTGAAAAAAGAACCGGTACATATAAAAAAGGTAAAGAAGTCGTGCAAATCGTTGATTTGCCTGGCATTTATTCTTTGTCTCCTTATACATCCGAAGAAGTGATTTCTCGGAATTTTATTCTTGATGAACATCCAGATTGCGTCATCAACATTGTGGATGCGACTAACTTAGAAAGAAATTTATATTTAACTACCCAAGCTTTAGAAATCGATGTCCCCCTCGTCATCGCTTTAAACATGATGGACGAAGTATTAAAAAGAGGACGCAAGATCGATGCTAAAAAATTAGAAAAAGAACTCGGTGTCCCAGTAGTAGAAATTTCTGCCTTAAAAGAAGAAGGTATGGAACAATTAATGAATCGAGCAATCGAAGCGGCTAAAACTCCTAGAAAAGCTCGCACTGTGATAAAAAATAGAGAACTTCTTCACCTAATAGGTGATATAAATATCGCTATCACCGCGCAAAAAGTTGATAATCCTTTATTCCATGCAATAAAACTTGTTGAAAAAGATGAACAAGAAGTGAAAAACCATCCTAATTTGCTTCCAATAGTGGAAGCTTTCCAAGAAAACTTTAAGAATGAAATATTTGGTACTGACTTTGAAGCAATTATCGCAGACGCTAGATATCAATATATTACCGAGGCTTTTAAGGATGTTGTCGTTAATATTGATGATACTAAAATCGATACTAAATCCGCATTAACTAAGTCAGATAAGATTGATAAGGTTTTGACTAACCGCTGGTTAGGTATTCCTTTGTTCTTGCTCATTTTATTTACTCTTTTCCATTTTGTCTTCTCTGAGAATTTCTTATTCTTAGGTGGATTATTTGCTAATGTCACTCCTTCTTTTGCCAATACCCCATATGAAGGAGTTTTATGGAATGAAGGTGGCGTAGCTTCTCCTGGTGTATTTTTACAAAGTTTAGTGACGAACACAACCGACCTTTTAGGGGGTCTCGTGAGCGAAGGATTAAACAATGTAGGAGCGCCCAATTGGTTACAAGGTTTTGTGGTCGATGGAGCTTTAGGAGGTTTGTTTGCTGTTTTTAGTTTCGTTCCTCAAATATTGCTCTTATTTCTTTTCTTTCAAATTTTAGAAGATAGTGGGTATATGGCACGTGTTGCTTTTATCCTTGATAGGATTTTTAGAAAGTTCGGTCTTTCTGGCCGAGCATTTATGCCTTTAATTATGGGGTTTGGTTGCTCGGTTCCGGCGATGACAAATACTAGAACCTTAGCTAGTGAACAAGAAAAAGATGTCACCATTAAAGTTATACCTTTCTTCTCTTGTGGTGCAAAACTTCCAATTCTTGTCGCTATTGCTGGAGGTATTGTGCAATTTTTCGGTGTCGGTAATGCTGATATTATTACCTATGGCATGTATTTACTAGGCATGACAAGCGCAATTGTGGCCATAATTATTTTAAGAAATACTACGAAAAGAGGTAAGGTCTCACCATTTATCATGGAATTACCTAACTACCATTTACCGCAATTTAAGAGTCTGATGATTCATTCTTGGGATAAACTAAAACACTTTATCGCTAAAGCTTTTACTATCATTCTTGCTTCGACAATTGTCATTTGGTTCCTTTCTTCATTTAGATGGGATTGGACAATGGCCAGCGAACTCATTGACGGTAGTGGCGAATTTGTTGGTTATGATATTAGCGAATCAATTCTTCATGGTTTGGGACAACTGATTCAACCTCTTTTTACTCCGATGGGCTTTGGCTCACAAATTGGACAATTTGGTTGGGTATTTGCGGTAGCAGCCATCACCGGCTTAATCGCTAAAGAAAATGTCATTGCCACTTTTGGTGTTTTGGCCGCTTCGCTAATTGCTTCTGGCGCCTTAACGGGTGATCCGAGTGTTATTATCGGAGATGAGGACGGGATTGCTGCGACTATTAGCATGATAGAAGCAACCGGTATCGGTGTTCCAGGTTTATTGGCCTTCATCGCATTTAATATGACAACTATTCCTTGCTTTGCCGCCGTCGCGACTGCAAAAGCAGAAACACAAAAAGAAAAATTTAGATACACCTTGCTTTTTTGGATTGCATCTTCATTTATCATCGCTAGCTTAATCTATCTAATCGGCACATGGTGGTGGACGATCTTCATCGCTTTAGGAGTTGCGATATCTCTCACCTTAGCAATTGTTATATATAACAAAACTCATCCATTAGAAAACGAAAACTCTTAATATAGGAGAATACTATTATGCAATTTTGGGAAATTATTATTATCATTGCCATTGTGGCGTTTGTAGCCACTGTTTTTGGGATTAGAATATATAAAATTGCTTCTGGAAAAGCGGTTGACGAATGTGCAAGCTGTGGCCCAAACGCGAAAAAGATGCTCAAAGCTTATCGTAAAAAATATGGCAAGAAAAAGGTGTTAGAAGAAAATGCCTGTTGTTCCACCAAAAAATAGAATTAAAAAAAGAGAAACCAGCAAAAAGTTTCTTTTTTGTGCTTTAATAAATATATCTGTTTAACAAATAATGTAATCTAGCCATGTACTTGGTTAGATTTTCTTTTTATCTAACAAGTATAATCAATATATGCCGTTATCCTGCTTAATAAATGTACAGCTTTGACTGTCAGACTTC
>JAAYCD010000003.1 GCA_012744375.1 Erysipelotrichaceae bacterium
TGCTCTTGATAAAAAATCATTAGCAGAAATTAAGGCTGACCCAACATTAAATGCTTATTGGGAAGAAGCTCTTGGTTTCTGGAAAACACTTCCAAACGAAGAATTAGATTTAGTAGTGGCATACGTACTTAACCCACCAGTTGACTTCGCTGATGTTGGTATTTTTGTTGGCGATAACGATTACGAATTAGTAATTGTTCTTGATAAAGTACTCAACCTCTTCAAAGAAGATGGTCAAACTCTATCTTATCAAGCTGCTTATAACTTCAATTCATTACCACTTGTTAAGAGAGACTTATATGAAGCTAACAAGGTTCCACCTCAATTAGAAGGCGGCTTGTGGACTTCAAAATACAATTCCTCAGTTGCAACATCTGCTTCTTGGGGTCCTTACAAACTCACATACTTCCAAGCTGGCAAACAATACATTTGTGAAAGAAATCCAAATTGGTATGGTTACAATATGCCAATGTATGAAGGTCAATATACCACTGACCGTATCGTTTGCGATACAATTTCTCAATGGAATACTGCTTGGTTAGCATTCCAAAAAGGTGACTTAGCCTCTATCGGTATTGACGTCTCCATCGCTGATGACTATAAGAGATCCCAAAGAGCCGTTTTCACCGCTTCTGACTTCGTCGGTTCCTTACAATTACAATCTGATGCCGAAGCATTAGAGGATCGCAGCAGTTCCACTAAGAACAAGATGCTTATGACTTATAAAGATTTCCGTCAAGCTATCTCTCTTGGTATCGACCGCTTAGAATTTACTCAAAGATGCACAACATCCTCTTTGCCTGGCTATGGTTTATTCAATAGCATGCACTATTATGATGTTGAAAACGCAGGCGTATATAGAGATACAATCTATGCTAAAGAAGCGCTATTAGCTGCTTATGGCGTTGACGTCGAAGAATTCGAATCTCTTGACAAAGCTTATGAATCAATTACTGGTTATAACATCGATCTCGCAAAAGATAAGCTTACTGCCGCTTATAACGAGGCATTAGCTGCTGGCGATATTACAGCCACTGATAAAGTCGTCTTCACAGTCGGTGCTGCTGCTGATAACGAATCTTCGCAAAGAGTATTTAACTTCTTAAAAGAAGCTTTCGAAGAATTAGCAGTTGGAACTCCATTAGAAGGCAGACTCACTCTTGAATTTGATGCAAGATTTGGTGATCAATGGGCCAACTCCTTCCGTAATGGTGAATATGACATTTGTACTGGTGGTTGGACTGGCGCTGCTTGGGACCCAGGTTACTTCTTACTCGCCTACCTCAGTCCAGACTATATGTACTCCACTGCTTGGGAGACCGATAAAGAATTATTGACCTTCAATCCATATGATGATGGTGATGAAAACCATGAATACACCATGGCATTGCTTGATTGGTATGATTGCTTAAACGGCATTGAAGGCGCCAAATACAACTGGGCCATTGGTGAAGTTGATAATGATGTCAGATTAAGAATCATTGCTAAGCTCGAACAAGCTATTTTAGAAGCCTACTATACAGTACCGCTCTACAATAGTTTCACAGCTCAATTGCTTTCTTATAAGGTTGACTTCATCACAACAGACTACAACACCTTTATGGCTTACGGCGGTTTACGTTATCTCAAATACAACTATACCGACGCAGAGTGGGCCGCTGTCAAAGATAGCTTTGATTACAAAAACTAAGAGTTACACCTAGAATTATAGAGAACTAATTAGTTGCTAATTAGCCTTCTCACAAGTTAAAGACAAACGTGGGACAGGTTTACCTGTTCCACGTTCTTGTCTACGCATCATTCAGAGAATCTAAACGAAAGGAGGAAAGTGACTATGTATATGTTTAAATACATCTTGAAAAGACTTGGTCTTTTATTGATGACCTTCGTTATCATAGAAATCATTTCCTTTATCCTTATTAAATCATTACCTTTAGTTATTAATGTTGGCATTGGCCAGGATCGTGAAATTATTGAAATGCAATTTAGAGCACGTCATTATTATGATCCTATTCCCGTCCAATTTTTTTATTACTTGAAACTCATTTTCACTAAAGGTGACTTCGGCATTTGCTACAACTTACCTGAATATCGTAATCAATCTGTGATTGAAGTATTCAAAATGAAGCTTCCCCCAACTATTTTAATTAACGTTTATTCAACTTTGTTCGCCGTCCCAATCGGTATCGGCTTAGGCATCTTCGCCGCATTAAAGAAAAACAAATGGCAAGACCAATCTATTTCAACAATCGTTATGGTCTTTATCTCTGTACCTTCTTTCGTTTACGCTTTCTTAGTTCAATATGTTTTCTGCTTTGTCTTAGGATGGTTCCCGCTCATCATGAATGCAGGCTATAACTACTTCTCTTGGAGTATGTTTAGATCGATGATGCCGGCAGTTATCTCCTTAGCCTTTGGTTCAATCGCCGGCTATGCGCGTTATACCCGTGCTGAGTTAACCGAAGTCTTAACAAATGATTACATGCTCTTAGCCCGCACAAAAGGCTTAACAAAAGCGCAAGCTACTACTCACCACGCTTTACGTAATGCCATGGTGCCAATTTTCCCAAGTATCGTTGGCGAATTCGTGGCCGTTTTGTCCGGTTCTTTAATTATTGAAAGTATTTTCTCCGTTCCTGGAGTAGGTGGCTTATATTTAGACGCCATTAATGCCATGGACTATGATGCTTTCATGTTCCTATCTGGCTTTTATATCCTCGTTGGATTATTAGCGTCGATTGTCATTGACTTGAGTTATGGCATTATCGACCCACGTATTAGAATGGGGGCTAAATAATATGAAACCTACTGAATATAATGTTAATATCCCCAAAGAAAAATTTACTCTTGTTAACGAAAACAAAGTTTTACACGACAAAGAATTAGTCACTAAACCAGTTGGCTTTTTCAAAGATGCCATGTATCGCTTCTCTCGTAATAAAGGTTCGATCGTCGGCGCCGCTGTAGTTGGTGTTTTAATTCTTTATGCCCTTGTTGCGCCAATTTTTTCACCTTATACCGTTAGCTATAATGATGCCTTTTATCGTTATACCTTACCAAAACTTTTCAATAATATTGATTTCCTTGATGGCGCTGCTGATAAAACACTTAACGAAGAATCATTACTTTATTATTACTCCATGGGCGTAGAAACTGGCCATAATGCCATTAAACGCCAAGAATATACCAAAAACGAAGCGACTGGAATGTACAAGTTCCGTTTGGATTCATACCATAGTCCAGGCACTATTTTTATTGGGGCGATGTCAGAAAAAGAATATGTCTCCCTCCAAGAATACCAAGATAAAACTAATCGCCAAGTCATTTATCCAATCACCGAACTTTCCAAACGTCCAGTGCAAGCACAAGACCGCAACAATGCCAACTACTGGTTTGCGACCGAAGTAAAAGCTAGCAAAACTGTTGCTAAGGATTATGTGATTGAGGAAGATGGCACAATTTCTTATTCTAATATTTATTTGCCATACTCAATTCCACGTTTATTAACTACTAAAGTCGAAACATTTATTCCCGACACTTTCGCGATGGCTGTTGAACTTGAGGACGGCAAATTTGCTTTTAATCTTGCAAAAAAAGGTGCTGATGGTCAATTCCAACTCACACCTTCTTATATTTCTGTTGGTCGTAATGCTGAGGATACTGATTTCCTACTTTATTCTCATGAGCTTGAAACCGCAGCAACATTTATTTTAGATTCAACCAATTCCGTATTAGTTATCAATTTAACAGGCCATGAAGACGAGACTAAAGATGGCGATTACTATTTAGCCTTACCAGAAGTGCAAGGTTCCGCGTTGAGCTTAAGACCATATGACGATGTTGAAAACGTTAATTTCGTACCTTTAAAAGTGCTTAATAGAGATACTGGCGCATATGTCACTGGCCTTGATGATGAAGGTCTTTACTGTTTATCCTTTGTTAAAGATAGATCAAAAACCGCAAAATCTTATATTAGTAGCTTAGTGAGAATTCTTGATAGTACTAATGGCTTTAGTGTTTCCAGTGCATCTAATAACGCAAGCTATGTATCTTTTGGTACGAAAAACGATGGCTATACCATTAGTTTTTATAACCGTTCTCAACCAAATGTTAAAACTAATTTATTGGTTACAGTTAATCCTGATGGCACCTTTACTTTAGGCACTGGTACTCTTGCTAACGCGACTGTATTTAAATATGATGATGAAAAAAACGCGCTATATACCGATATTACAACGATGCCAAATCCTGCTAATAACGGCGCATATTATTTAGCTAGTTTATTACCTCAAGATCCAACTTTGCTTGGTACAGTCAACAATACTAACTATAAAGTTATTTTGGCTACTGCCGAACAAATTGATAGTTCAGAATATCGTGATTATTATCGCGTTTTAGATACTAGCATCCAACCAGTTACAGAAATTGATACTACTTCTGAATATATGCTCTGTGCAAATAAGATTTTCCCTGACATGAACTATTTCTATTTAAATGGTAATGTTGATGGCGATAACTACTTCTCCAGTATGCGTATTGAAGGCGAAGGGGAATATTTATATTCCTATGCTTATCAAAAAGGCGATAAAACATACGAAGTACGTGTTAACTACTATGAATATTATCGTTATTACCATCAAGTCGTCTTAAAAGATAGAATTAGTGAACCATTATTTTTATTCGGTACCACTTCTTATGGTCAGGATATCTTTACTTGCTTAGCTAGTGGTGCACGTTTCTCATTTATGCTTGCGATTATTGTTGCCTTTGTTAACATGCTTGTCGGTGCTATTTATGGTGCAATTGAGGGCTATTATGGCGGTAAGATTGACTTGGTCATGGAACGGATTGTTGAAATTCTTTCCGCGGTTCCTTTTATGATTGTCATTACTTTACTTAGATATCATATGGCGAATACCTCGCAAGCACTAATCTTGTTTATTGCCTTCTTCCTTACCGGGTGGATAGGTATGTCATCGTTAGTGCGTATGCAGTTCTATCGCTTTAAGAATCAAGAATATGTGCTTGCTTCTCGAACTCTTGGGGCGCGCGATTGGCGAATTATGTTTAAACACATTTTCCCTAACGCCTTAGGTACGATTGTGACTAGCTCCGTTTTAGTTATTCCTGGAATGATTTTCTCTGAAACTTCATTATCATACCTTGGTATTATTAACCTTAGTACTGGTGATGTCACTTCTGTTGGTACGTTGTTAGCCAATGCGCAACCATACTTAGTGAGCTATCCACACATGATTTTCTTCCCAGCGATATTTATTTCATTGCTCATGCTTTGCTTTAACTTATTTGGTAATGGTTTGCGTGATGCATTTAACCCATCATTAAGAGGAACGGAGGATTAGTTTTATGGAACAAAAGAAATTGCAAGTTAAGAATCTTCAAATTTCCTTCCGTACTCAGGCCGGAATCTTAAAAGCCGTTCGCAATATTACCTTTGATTTATATACTGGTGAAACATTAGCAATTGTTGGCGAATCTGGCTCAGGTAAATCAGTCACTTCTAAAGCGATTATCGGTATTTTAGCTGGTAACTCGATCATTGAAGGTGGTGAAATTCTTTACGATGGCCAAGATTTACTAAAAATCGACGAAGAACACTTCCACAAAATTAGAGGCGATAAAATCGCAATGATTTTCCAAGATCCGCTTTCATCTTTAAACCCAATCATGCGTGTCGGTAAACAATTAACTGAGGCGATGATGCTCAATGGCAAAGCGCGTCAAAAAAGCGCAAGAAAAGAATTTGGTTTGCACCTAAAGCTTTTAGAACAAAATCTTAATGCCGTTAATCAAGACAAAGCAGAAAATAATCAATTAGTCGAAACTTTTAATAAGTTTTGCCTTATTGCGACCCATTTAGAAAAAGATTATAACGAAGCTAACGCTGTCGCGGTCGGTTTAAAAACCGAGGTAGAAGAATTAGTTTTCTTACTCGAAAAAAATCAAAAAGTTGCGCTAGTTCCTGCACTTAGAAATATTCGCAGTAAAAGTAAAAAAGCCAAACACTATTATGTGGTGCGCGAAGAAGAGCTTATCCCTATTTTTGACGAAATAACTTTGACAATTGGTGATAAAAAACGTTTAGCAGATAGTGTTAATGTCATCGCTTTATTAAAAAAATTAATCGAGGTATTAGAAGTTGGTATTAACCGCGAATGTCCAAACTTCTTCCGTTTAGGTTTTTATAAATTCAAAAACCCTGACTTCGATGAAACAACTTTTGACTCTGTTAAAGAATTAGATGAAATGACTTTAAACTATTTGAACAATCAGTTTATGAGTAATTTTGTCGCTCTAGGTCAAAAAGGCGTGCAAAACTCTCGCGATGTTTCGATTGCTAAAAAGAAAGTTTTGGTTGTTAAACTCGAACAACTTAAATCATATTTCTTAGATAATAACGAACTATCATTAAAAGACATCAAAAAGATGTTGAAACCAGTAATGAAAGAGGTTAATGACGCAACCGATTATTTAAGAGTCAAAAAGCATTCTATCGAATATTCTTTTGGCATTTCGATTGTCCATGAAGTTAAGCGTTATTTCGAAGGCTTAAAACGTAACCCCATCAACCAACGTAAATACGATAAGCAAAAATATAAATGGGACACTTTGGTTAATCAAGGCAAGAGCCCAACTTGGAAAGTGGTGCCGCCATTCCTTGTTGATTTAGAATTAACCAAAGGCAACATTATTAAGATTATTAGTGATCTCATCGATCGTTATTATCATGATATCAATAGCAAGACCTTTGATGCTCGTGAAGAAATGATTATCTTGGTCGACTTCTTTAAAGAACAAGCGTCTCGTCTAGTTTATCGTGTCACACCAGGTATTGCCAAAACTCGCGCTTTAGCGTTATTAAAAGAAGTTGGTATTCCTGAGCCAGCTGTTAGATATAAACAATATCCATTTGAATTTTCTGGTGGTATGAGACAACGTATCGTCATCGCGATTGCCCTTTCTGCAAATCCAGACATCTTAATTTGCGATGAACCGACAACCGCATTGGACGTGACTATTCAATCACAAATTTTAGAATTGATTAACAAAATCAAAAATGAAAGAAATATCTCCGTTATTTTTATTACTCATGACTTAGGCGTTGTCGCTAATATGGCGGATCATGTCGCAGTTATGTATGCGGGTAAAATTGTTGAATACGGCACTGTCGAAGATATTTTCTATGATCCGCGTCACCCATATACTTGGGCATTACTTTCTTCCATGCCTGACTTAGACACAAAAGAAAAGTTAGACGCTATTCCAGGTACTCCACCAAACTTAATTTATCCACCGGTTGGTGATGCTTTCGCTGAACGGAATAAATATGCGATGGAAATCGACTTTGAAAAAGAACCACCTCTTTTCCAAGTTAGTGAAACTCACTATGCTGCTACTTGGTTATTACACCCATCAGCACCAAAAGTCGAACCACCAAAAATTATTATTGAACGTATTAATCGTATGAAGAAGGAGGCTGAAAACTATGGAAAATAAAAAACCTTTTCTAAAAGTCGAACACCTCAAGCAATACTTTAAGTTGGGAAAAAGAGAACTCCCAGCTGTTGATGATGTGAACTTTGAAATTTATAAGGGCGAAGTTTTCGGTCTTGTCGGTGAATCAGGATGCGGTAAGACTACAACTGGAAGAACCATCATTCGTTTATATGACGCCACAGGTGGTAGTGTCTATTTCGATGGCAAAAGAATCGTTGCTGGCGTTAGAAATTATAAAGACGCTATTAAAAAAGCCAAATTTGATTTGAAAGTTAAACTAGGCGAACTAAAAAAGCAATATGCCGATAACTTAAAAGACGAAAACTACAAAGCGGAAGTTGATAAAGCCGTTAAAGTTTGTAACGAGGTCATTGCTTTTAATATTGAGGAAATTAAAAAAGCACGTTTTGATCATCGTCATTGCAACCGTGAATTTGGTCGTTTCGAAGCGAAAAAAGTCGATGACAAATATTTGCCGCTCATCGAAGCGGAAAATAACCCAGTTAAAAAAGCTGAGTTAGTTAAAGAATATAAAAAACACCGTCGTCTCGCGCTTAAAGACCGTATTATGAATCGGATTCAAATGATTTTCCAAGATCCAATCGCTTCTCTTGACCCTAGAATGACTGTTAAAGACATCATTGCCGAAGGTTTAGTTATTCGCGGTATTAAAGATAAAAAATATATTGATGAAAAAGTATATGAAGTGCTCGAAATGGTTGGCTTAGTACAAGAACACGCCACCCGTTACCCACACGAATTTTCAGGCGGACAACGCCAAAGAATCGGTATTGCGCGAGCGATTATCTTAAAACCAGACATGATTATCGCTGATGAACCAATATCCGCTCTTGATGTTTCTATACAAGCGCAAGTTATTAACTTATTAAATGACTTAAGAGAAAAAATGGGCTTAACGATTATGTTTATCGCTCATGACCTTTCGGTTGTTAAATATTTCTCAGACCGTATTGCCGTTATGTATTACGGCAAAATCGTTGAACTAACGACTTCTGAAGAATTGTTTAAACATCCATTACACCCATATACAAAATCACTTTTATCCGCGATTCCTCTTCCAGACCCTCGTTATGAAAAGAAGAGAAAAAGAATTACGTATAATCCATTAAGTGCTCACGACTACACTAAAGAAAAACCGACGATGCGCGAAGTTGCTCACGGCCATTTTGTGTATTGTAACACAGCAGAATTTGACAAATATCAGAAAGAGATTATTGCTATAGATGCCAAAGGAAAACAGTAATATCAAGTCCGTATTATTACGTTATGGCATTACGTTTGGCGTTTGCCTAGTGGCCAGTTTTTTGTTTGCTTTGTTAATGGGATTATTTACCCCTTGGCAAGAGCTTAAGCAATCTTCCTCTTGGAATTTTGATAGTGAATTAACTAAAGTCATGTTTGTTTTAACTAATGGCACCTTTTCAGTTGGCGCTTTAGCAACATGTTTTGGCTTATTAATTATGGCTGCGAACGGTGGTGCTTTTGAAATGTTAAGTTATGGCATTAAAAGATTTATTTCGCTTTTCCAAAAAGACATTAACAAAATTAAGTTCAAAACTTTTTATGATTACCACGTCTACAATTCCTCAAAACCAAAAACACCATTTTTGTTTCTAGTTTTTGTCGGACTATTTTTCCTAGCTTTATCGGCCATTTTCCTCATTATTTATTTAGTTAATTACGTGCCGGTAATCGTGTAAAAAAATTTTATTATTCGTAGGGTAAAGTATTATTTATAATTACATCCCATTTTTCTTGAAAAAAAGAACTGGAAATAAATGGGATTTTTATTTGTTAAAATTTAAAAACTATTTGACTTAAAAAGTTAATGATTCATAAAAATTGAGTGTTATATTAAAACATTGTATGATTTAAAAAACTGGATTTACTTATAAAAAGGAGCCACAACATGAAGTTTAA
>JAAYCD010000017.1 GCA_012744375.1 Erysipelotrichaceae bacterium
AGTGGAAATAACTCTAGCGACTATCCCGGTATTAAGACACAAGATGACACTTAATAAGCAAAGGAATAAGCCGAAAAAGACATAAAAGTGGTTTTTGTTAGCAACAAAAGGTTTTCTATCTTCCATATTACATATTATATATACATATAAAGGCGAGTGTCTAACTTTTTGGAAAATAAAAGCACACTTTTGATGTGCTTTTTATTTCGCAACGATTAGAGGAACAATCATTGGTTCGCGCCCATTTTCTCGCTTGATGAAGCGCCTAATTCTTTCTCTAGCGTTAGCTTTAACTTCTTCAAAGTTCGTATTGTTGACTGACAAAGCAGTTGTCACTTCATCAACAAAAATATTAGAGATAGATTTTAAGAGTGGTTCGGCTTCCTTCACATAGACAAAGCCCCGCATCTGACAATCAGGTCCAGCGATGATGCGCTTTTCTGCTAAAGAGACCGATAAGGCAACCACAACCACGCCGTCAACGCTTAATTGGCGACGATCGTCGACAATATTTTCATCAACGCTTGTGGAAACACCACGACCATCAACTAAAATTGGGTGGGTAGGCATTTCACTAGGGTTATTTGGTAAGATTGATGGACGGCCATTTTCTGAGAAACATAGTTGCATGCCATTATCCAAAATAAACACATTGGTGTGATTTAAGCCGATTCCCATCGATAAAGCTAACTTAGCATTAGCCATCAAATTAGTATAATTACCGCGAACTGGCAAATAGTACTTTGGTTTTAAAACTGATAAAAAGAACTTCAGATCGTCTTGACGAGGATGCATCGAGACTAATTGTTTTTTAGTAATGAGTACAACTTCGGCACCAGTACGGTATAGATAATCATTACTACGCGTAGCAATTGTTTCTAAAGTCGGAGTGGCAATCGCAGCAGAAATGAATATATCTGTGCTAGTAAGTCTTACTCTTTTATCATCATTTGTACCATCAACAATTTTGATTAATTCTTCATATAACTCACTGCCATCGCCGAGAATTAAGACGACTAAATCTTGTTCTCTTACTCTTAATAAGTCTTCATTTTTTACAATCATATTATTCGGAATGCGGGCAGGATTAAATTCCATCAGCATTTCCATGATGCGACGAGTAAAACCATTATAGAAAAATAGTTTTTTGTTGTTTTCAACACATAAGTCGATAATTTCACTTATGCGATAAAAGTTTTGCCAGAAACAATCAATCAAAATGCGCTTATCGCCATTTTTGAAATATTTTTCAATTAACGGAGTAACGCGGTGATGTGGAGCACAATACCCTTCTTGAGTCGCACCTTTAGAATCACTCATTAGTAAAAATGTTGGTTTTTCACTAAGAGCTGATAATGCTTTGATATTAAAAATATAAGCGGGAATTTTAACTGAATAATCAACGATAAAGTCGCTTGTATAAACGATGTTGCCCTTTGTTGTTTCAATTGCTACCCCAAAAGAATAGGCGGCATTATGCGCTGTTTGGAAAAAATGTAATTTTCTACCGGCGATTTCTAATGAACTCGTTGGTAAAACGATATGGAAGTTAAGCGGAACTCTTAACGTATTAAAACTGAATTGTGTTTCAATCACGCGCTTTGTAAAAGCGGTGCAAACGATAGGTGCTGGAGCATAATCATAAAAGTATTTGAGCGCACCCATATTCTCATCGTGCGCATGAGTCATAATGTAAGCTTTAAGACGCTTTTTGTTACTGATGAGATATTGGGCGTTTACCAATAAATAGTCGACTCCAGGAATGGTCTTATCTGGGAGCGCTAAACCGCAGTCTAAAACAAAAATATCGTTATTGATATCGATAACATAACAATCACGACCATTTTCATCTAAACCGCCTAAAGCGGCCACTTTAATAACATCTTCCATGAGACTCCTTTCTATTACTATCGAGGGTTGATCTTTCTTATTCTAACCTTAAATTAAAAAAATTTAAAAGGTTAAACAATTTTTTTGGTAATAATGATGTTAACACCAAGCCCCAAAAGGTCATGCTTTACAACTTGCCCAATCTCGGTTGGTGCTTCAATTGTGAGTGCATTTATGGCTGTCATGACATCAAAAATTTTATCCTTTGGAATCGGAGCGGAAGCTTTTACTGAAACGAGTGTGTGCGGACGATTGCTCACCTTGATTGATGAAGTGATGTTACGCAATGGGTTAGTCGTTTCTTGAATGCCATATTTAATGCCACGTGGGCACAAATTTCCTGTAACGTTTCCTTGCTTATCAACTTTTAATACACATCCTCTTGGACAGACAATACATATTAATTCTTTCATTGACGGTCCTCCAAAAATAGGGTAATTTCCTCAGTGATGTTTTGCAATTTTTCTTTAGCAATTTTTATCGTACCCATTTCACTTGGAATAAGAATAGGCTTCGCTTGTTTATATAAAATAACATCGCCACTTTTTAAGATTAATAGCTGGTTGTTGACTGGTTGTTTAACGCGATATTTAAATATAACATCTTCAACGCTTTCTGTGGTCAACTTTTGTGGTAAGACATAGTTAATCCCTTTACCACAATTAACATTAATCGTGGCATCGTGACGCTTAATTATGTCCTGAATATATAGCGCCGCTGACTTTCCAGCAATTCTAGCTTCTTCGCTAACAAAGTCAACTATGTCATGAACGTGTAAACTATTACCGCAAATGAAAATACCAGGAAGATCAGTTTCCATATATTGATTCACACTCGCCCAACGCGCAGAAGAAGGAAGAACTAAAATTTTGTTAAGTAAGGCTGTGTATGGAATTAAACCGACCGATAAGATAAGCGTATCACAAGCGATTTCTTGTTCAGTGCCCGGAATGATTTGTAGGTTTTTATCAACTTTACTTAATACCACTTTCTCTAGACGTTTTTTACCGATAACTTTTGAAACAGTAGTCGAGAGCATTAACGGAATATCATAGTCATGTAAGCACTGAACGATGTTGCGATTTAAGCCATTTGCATAAGCCATAATTTCTGCCACACAAAGGACTTCTGCCCCTTCCAAAGTTAAACGTCTAGCCATAATTAAACCGATATCTCCACTACCGAGAATAACAATTTTTTTACCGACCATCATACCATGAATATTTAAATAATTTTGTGCTGTTCCGGCAGTAATAATGCCACTAGGACGGTCACCGGCTAATAATATTGCGCCAGCCCCTCTTTCGTAGCACCCAGTTGCAAAAATTATCGCTTTGCATTGTAATTTCACTACTCCCTCGCTAGCGTTAGAATAAGTCAAAATCTTATCAGGTGTGACATCCATCACCTGCGTATTTAATTTATAAGGAATACCAAATTCGATAATTTGATCGACAAATCTTTGTAAATATTCTGGACCTGTAAGTTCCGTCTTAAACTCAATTAAACCAAAACCATCGTGAATACATTGATTTAATATGCCGCCCAAATAATCTTCTTTTTCAAAAATTACCAGATCGTTAATTCCGTTTCTTTTTGCTTCTATCGCAGCAGCCATGCCGGCTGCTCCACCACCAATAATGGCCAAAGAAATTTCGCGCATTACAAAGTTTCTCCTTTCACCAGATGGTCAATAATATAACTGCCTTCATCATCTAATAAAACTTCGGTAGGTTTTATTTTATATTGTTCGGCGAGTAATAAAACTATTTTAGGTTGACAAAAGCCACCTTGACACCGACCAAAACCAGCCCTAAGACGGCGTTTAATGGCTTTAACACTCATCGGTGGGCAACTACGAGTAAACAAGTCTTTTATTTCTCCTAGTGATACATTTTCGCAGTGACAAATCATCGTCCCGTAATCAGGATTTTGGCTTATGTATTTGTTTTTAGTTTCATCGTCTAGTTTTGCAAGACGCAAATATCTTTTTACACGAGGATTAAAATTTGCTTTAGGTATTAATTGAATAATTGGTTTCACTAATTGCTCAGCAACGTATTTAGCAATAGCTGGAGAAGCTGCAAAGCCAGGAGACTCAATTCCAGCGACATTAATAAAGTGTTTATTACTATTACTATGTTCCACGATAAAATCGCCACGCGTGCTTGTTGCTCTTAAACCAGAAAAAACACGAATTGTTTCCTTAAAAGGAATTGAAGGAATCATATTAAGCGCTGCGGTTTTGACTTTAGCTAAAGTGTCCGCATCAGTTGCTAAATCATCAGCATCAGTAAATTCACTTGAAGGACCAATAATGTAGTTTCCTGAGGGCATTTGACTGACCAACACACCCTTGCCCTTCTCGCTTGGCAAAGGAAAAATCGTATGTTGAGTTAAATTAGGAGCGTAATGATCTAAAAGATAATATTCGCCTTTTCTAGGTGTAATCTTCCAGTCAATTGGTTCAATCATCGCAGCGATAACATCAGCCTTAACCCCTGCAGCATTAATGACAATTTTTGCCTTTAATATATTTTTATTAGTGGTTACTAAGTAACCATCTACATCTTTTACTATGTTAGTCACTTCATGATTGCGTAAAAAAATCACACCATTATCAACCGCGTTTTCCATGGCGTGTATGACAAAATTGAATGGGTCAATCACTCCCGCGGTCGGAGCGTATAAAGCTGCTTTAACTTCTTGGTTAAGGGCTGGCTCCATCGCCAACACTTCTTCTTTAGTTAATATCTTGACGGGGACATCATTTGTTTCAGCGCGCTTTTTAAGTTGTTCAAGCACTTTAATTTGTTCTTCATTAAAGGCAAGCGTTAAACTTCCGAGCTGCGTAAAAGAAACATCAAGTTGTTCGGCTAATAACGGAAACATCTTGTTGCCTAATACATTAAATATTGCTTTATTTGAACCTGGTTCTGGATCGTAACCACTATGGATAATGGCACTATTTGCGCTACTAGTCGCATTACCAGCGTCGTTACTTTTATCTAAAATGACAATTGAAAGATGATATTGACTGAGTTCACGAGCAATTAAAGTGCCCACCACCCCAGCGCCAATAATTAAAACATCATATTTTGTACTCATGATTGTTAAACCCATATTCATTGTATGAATAATTGACAAACATTGAAAGTCAAAAACAACATTTTTTGTCTAAATAGTATTTTTGTGATTATTACTGATAATAATTCAACTTGTTGAACAAAAAAGACTCTTATCATTCAACAAGAGTCTATTTATTATTGGCTCTTTGAAATTTAAGGTGGAGTCATTTATTTGCTTGTCCCCGCCAGATTTCATAGATATTGAACTATAGATAAGAAAAGGCCTCTATAATTGAATTGCTGAAGTTCAAATAAGGAGGGTTTTCTTGTATCAATAGTGCGAAAGCTATGCATTCTAGCGTGGACAACGAAAATATTTAGTCCCCGGCAGATTGTATAGAGCCCTTTTCTTAAAAACACATGGTTCCACAATAGCCTCCACGGCTACGCGTATATGCGCACACATGAGCACCTGCGCGTATCAAGGCACGTTGAAACTATCACATTGCTTTCTTTAAAAACCGCATATCAAAGCCATTCATACATTAGAACAAGAAGCATCTAACTTCTTTAAATAGGGTTAAATGCTTCTTTTTTTGTTTTATGCGTAATGTGGAAACATCAAAAGATACACTAAACATATATTTTGCTTTAGCAAGGAAACACTCATCTGCCAATAATATATTGATTTTCTCCAGATAATAGCATAAAATAAAATTAAGTGGAGGAAATAATATGATTGTTACTACATTAAACTTAAAAGAAAAGTATAAGAGTTATACGGATATTAATGGCAAAATCAAAAGAGATATTGATAATGGTTTCTTATTTCCTCTTGTACGAGGCATTTATGAAACAGAAAGCTCTGTTGATGGTTTTTTACTTGCTTCATATATTTATGGACCATCCTATTTATCTTTCGAATATGCACTTTCATATCATAATCTCATTCCTGAAAGAGTTGTTGTTTATACGAGTGCTACATTCAACAAACGAAAAAGAAAGGTTTATCAAAATCATTTCGGACTTTATACCTATAGAGATGTTCCAAATGCTGCATTTCCTTATTCAGTAAAAGCTTATGAAGAAGACGGGTATGCTTACTTTATAGCTAGCCCAGAAAAAGCACTATGTGATTTACTATATAATAGAAAACCAGTAACAAGTATCAAAGAATTAAAGAGACTGCTTTTTGAGGATTTACGGGTAAATATAGATATGTTTGAACAACTTAACTTTGATGAAATACTATTTTTATCTGATAAATACATATCGAACAATATGAAGTACTTAAGAAAATACATTGAAAGTGAGTATATGAAATGACAATTATTCAGCAGATGATCAATAAGTATAATCCAAAAACCTTAGAAGATAAGAAGCATGCAATAAAAGAAGTTTTACAAGAAGTGGTGTTGGCTGGTCTTTCTAAAACTGACTTTTTTACCCATGCTGCTTTTTATGGTGGAACAGCTTCAAGAATTTTTTATGGAATTGATAGATTTAGTGAGGATTTGGACTTTAGCTTACTTGTATCAGATGATACTTTTGATATAAGTAAATATTTTAAACCAATAAGTGACGCCGTAAACTCACTTGGACTCAATTTTGAAGTTTCCAAAAAGGATAAGACGGTAAACTCAAATATTGATTCAGCTTTCATCAAAGGTAATACAAAAGAAACCTTGATTACTATTTATTCAAGTTCATCAGATTCTAGACTTATTATTCATAATGAAAAGATTATCATCAAGTTTGAAGTTGATGTAAATCCCCCACTATACGCACATACAGAAATTAAGTTTCGATTATTACCATTCCCATACCAAGTTCGAGTTTATGATGCTTCATCGTTATTTGCTGGCAAAATTCATGCTGTGATTGCTAGAAGT
Organism: Erysipelotrichaceae bacterium; assembly: GCA_012744375.1. Classification (GTDB taxonomy): domain Bacteria; phylum Bacillota_I; class Bacilli_A; order RFN20; family CAG-826; genus RUG14515. Next base: position 6,851 of record JAAYCD010000017.1, read on the forward strand.
TGGAAGAACCGCATAAAGGGCAGAGATTTATATGATTATGGCTATTATTTAAGTTTAGAGACAAAAGTTAATTTAAAACACTTAGAATCTAGACTCAAACAAACTAAAACAATAGACAAAGAAGTCAAACTTTCTCGAGATTTATTAATAGATATCTTAGAAAAACGATTCGACCAGATTGATTATGATATTGCCAAATCCGATGTTAGACCATTTATTAAAGATCAGTCTAGTTTAGACCTTTGGAGTCGCGAATTTTTTAAATCCATTACTAAGCAAATTAAAGTAGATTTAGAGGATAATAATGATTAAACCCAAACAACTTAAAATAGGTGACATACATTTGCCACATTTATCATCCGTTCGGAATAGAACATGCACATGCTTTATTCATTAAATATAATAAGTAGGAGGCATTCATGATTAACAAAAAAGAAATAAGAAAGCAATTAAGCAAAAGATTTAATCCAAGGTTAGCAAGTGTCTCAGACCTTAATGAAGTTCGTGGAGATAGATATAAGCAACATAGCGCATATAATCATGAGAATATGGATTTAATCGACATTACAGAAGGTGCGATTTATAACACATGGAAAGAACTTGTAGATCGCTATGATATTTTTGTTTTTGACAGTGAAGAATCCAAAATAATCGATGATTATGAGTATGGAAAAAATGATAGCTATACATGCAATTTTCTAGTTGTTGAATATGATGAGCATGAGATTGTAACACAATACTTTATCTGGAATGGTTACAGTAATATAACAAAAGAATTACTTGTGATTTTAGAGCAAGTTAAATAAGATCATATGAAAAATCCTTTGTTTATTGTGCAACTTAAATGGATTAAGGATTTATTCTTTTATGGAGATGAGGTAATTATGACGCTCACTTATAGTTTTAGATTAAAACCTATAAATATGTTACTTTGGTATTATTGACAATTTTCAACCATGTAAAGGTAAACATATTTTAGTCGAATTTAATGTTTCTTTAATACACACAAGGTTCATTTTACAAGCAATATGGTTTTTTCAACGCATCATAAATGTCGCTTATGGCTATCGAAATTTTACTAGATTTAGAGCAAGAATCATGCTGCTTTTAGCCTATAAAAATCAAAGGTGATGCACCCTTGCGAGTACACCACCCTAGATTTCATA
>JAAYCD010000015.1 GCA_012744375.1 Erysipelotrichaceae bacterium
AATTATAGAGGCCTTTTCTTATCTATAGTTCAATATCTATGAAATCTGGCGGGGACAAGCAAAAAAATCACTCCACCTTAAATTTCAAAGAGCCAATTTTTTACCAATTGTTTTTTATTTTGATCTCATTTTCTTCTTTATATTTACACTTTTGATTATATTGAGAGCACAGATTTTAAACTTTAAAAAAATAACGACACAAACAATATGCCGATTGCATCACGACATTATTTTTGTGAATAGGACGATTTCGTACCGCGCTTTGGGACGATTTCGTGCCATTAAATATTTTTATAATAATTTCGTGTTATAATTCATAACGATGGAACTTAAAGAGACAATTGCTAAACGTTTAAAAGAAATACGTATACAAAACGAATTATCGCAAATAGATATTGCTAGAGAGCTTAATATGACTCAAGCCGCTATTGCACAATATGAAATGGCGAAGAATATGCCTTCTCCAGATATTTTGTACTGGTATGCAGAACACTTTGATGTTTCTTTGGATTATATTTTTGGTAGAAGCGATAAACCAAGTGGTAGTGCGACCTATGATTTTGCAAAACCTGGAACAGAAGCTAACCAATTATTAAAAGAAGTTGTAAAAGTGATGCTTGAAGAAACTAAAACAAAATAATCCAATAGTAGTGAGATTATATTTTCTAATGCTAGCAGCCACGCGTCTTTTATGCACTTTTTCTTTAAAAATCTCACCATTAATGATATATTTTCTTTAGAGAATACTAAATAATTAACAAAAATTATTTAACAAAATTGAGTTTTTGGTTAACTAATTGCACAATGATTGGCTTCGATTGGGGGTCAATATCCGAATACGAAGTTTGTCCAGAGGGAACTTACAAAGTTGCTTTGGTTTTGGACTTAAACCCAAACGATATGGATTTTCATTGGTACAGACAGAATAAGGATGGTACCTGGTCTCACAAGCCTGCAGACGGCGAAGTGCAAAACTGGGATTATTATGGAAATCCAATATATAATCCAAAATATTGTGATAGAAGAGATTCTTATACTGGCCATAATTATACAACTTTCGTAGGATTCTATTACGTATCGCCATTTATCTATCCGGTAGATTTTATAGTAGGAGGTTAGACTCTATGAAAAAAAGTTTTTTCACACTCAATGTTTTGATTTCGCTTATCATCTGTGGATGTAACAAAAACATCATAACTTCGGAAGACAAATCTAATACGGGTACCAATGACTCAACTACCATGAATGATAATTCAGACAAAGGAGCAAACCAAAAATATATTACTGCTAAAAGAGTATACGATTTAGAATATGATGTCGATGGCTATCCTAAGGAAACAATGACATTAGAGGAATTCCCAGAATTAATATTTAAAAGAGGCGGCAGTAGAGCAGCTCTTCTTATTGAAGGAAGAGACACGGTTACTGATTCTAATAAAATAGGCGCTAAGGGAATCTATTTAGCAGATGTTAATAACGATGGCTATACCGATTTAGCTTATTATCAAAATAGAACGAATAGTTCTTCTAATAATGGCTATCTTGTAAAGATTTATGACTATCATAATGATAGGTTTTTGTTCAACGATGACAACAAAAATAGTTCTATATTAGACTTGGATGATAAAAATGTTTTGCTAATCGAAGAATTAGTCGTTGGCGGAAGCAGTTTAAGAGAACTAAAGCGAGCAGGAAGATTTCTAAAAAGTGCTGAAATAGCTTTCGAATGGTACAATTTTGATTTCAAACTTAAAAGTATTTCTCTTGAGTTTAGTAATTATAAAGATGGAGGTTATGTCGCTTATTTAAATCAAAAAACTAACGCCATGTTGCGTTTATATGGTATTGGTAGCGAATCACTTGATAAAGCTATTCCTATTGAGCAAATTAACGTCAAAAGAAACGATGAACTATATTCATTTGAAGTGACCAATAGTAGTATAGCTTCGATATTTAACATTGCTTATACTTTCTTACAAACTGGAACTATAGAAATTTATGTTTCTATTGATCAAGTAACTGCCTCAGAACAAATTAACATCGTTTTATTATAATAACACAACATTATTGATAATAACACCACATTATGATTTAATATAAGTGTAATGGAGGCGTTTTATTGTGAAAAATGGCATAATTTATGCAAGGTATAGGAGCGAAAAACAAACAGAAAACTCGATTCTAGGACAAGTCAGAGAATGAGAAGAATTTGCTATAACCTATTTTCTAAAGTTGAATTTGTCTAGGATTTGTTTGTTCCTTTTGAAATCGACATTAGTGTATATTTCGGCTGTGGATATTGATGAATGGCCAAGCAATTCTTGGATAGTCCTTAAATCGATTCTGTTTGACAAAAGATTCGTTGCAAATGTGTGTCTTAGATAATGTGATGTGTATAGGTTGTTTGACGAATGGCAAGATGCGCCTAAGATTTGGGGTGCTATTAGAAAAAGCGTTGATGATAGAAACGAGAATGGTCTTTACATTTTGACTGGCTCTTCATCTATCGATATTGAAACACCTCACACAGGGACAGCTCGCATATCCACTTTGAGAATGTACCCCATGTCCTTATATGAAAGCGGTGAATCAACAGGAGAGGTGTCTTTAATTGACTTATTTAATGGAAAAAGCTTCGAATTTGTTGAATCCAAACTAACAATGGATGAATTAATATTTGCTATTTGTAGAGGTGGATG
>JAAYCD010000100.1 GCA_012744375.1 Erysipelotrichaceae bacterium
CTTTACCTCTGGCAGTCATACAATCAAGATTCAAGGAAAGTCTATCGCGATGAATATCGGGGGTATTTATATTTTCGATAAGTCGGCTGTTTAAGAATTCTTTATATTATTACGTTCTAAATAATTAGTAAAATTCTTTTTATAATTTTTATTTGTCACTATTTACCGGTAGTACGATATTTTAAGTATGTAATGTTAATAAAATAGTATTTAAGTAACCTTAAGGAACATTGAAACTAGGACGCTAAACATTAGATTTGATTGACAAGTAACTAATACAGATAATACACTTATACCATATATGAAATTAGTTGCAAATGTTCCAATTTTTATCCAAATCAAAAAATACTATCAAAGACTGATAAAATTAGGCGCCATTAAGCCAGGTGAATATTTACCGTCAGTCCGTGAAGTTTCTTTGCAGTATGGAGTTAATCCAAACACCGTGCAAAAAGCCTTTTCCTTATTGATTGAAGAAGGATTCATTACTCCAATTGTTGGTAAAGGTAACAAGGTTAACGCGCAGCAACAAAACGATGAAAAGAAAAGTATACTAAATCATATGTTAAGTGACATTATAAAGGCAGGCTTTGATAAGGAAGCTATCCTAGATGCCTTGGAAAAATGGGAGGACTAGCATGATTGAAATCATTGGCGCCACCAAAAGATTTGGTGGTAAGGAAGCTATTTCTAATCTGAGCTTAATAATCGATAAAGGTTTAATCGGCCTAGTAGGACAAAACGGTGCTGGTAAATCAACATTGTTTCGTCTTATTAGTGGTGTTGAATATGTTGATGAGGGAGCTATTTTAATCGATTCCTTTTTACCGACAACAAGGCAGGCTAAAGAAAAGATTTTCTTTCTTCCCGATGATCCTAGCGTTCCAGGTAGAAGTGATATTCAAGCAACTCTTGAGTTTTATGCGACTTTTTACGAGATTGATACGGCTAAATTTTGGGATTTAATTGCTAAATTTGATTTACCAACTGATAAGTCAGTAAATACCTTTTCTAAGGGTATGCGCCGTCAAGTTTTCATTGTTTTAGCCCTTTCAATAAAGTGTGATATTTTGTTGCTTGATGAAGCTTTTGATGGCCTTGACCCGCTAGTCATGGAAAAAATTAAGTATGAATTATTAAATATCTATGACAAACAAAACAAAACGATTGTTATATCTACTCATAACGTTTATGCCTTGGAAAAGCTAGTAGATAAGTTCATCGTTATTCACGACGGTCGTTTACAAAGTAATAACACCTTAGAACACTTAGGTGAAACATTTATTAAATTCCAAGCTATTTTTAGTAAGCCATGTGATGCAAACACACTTCTTAAACTTGGTTTAGAAGTAGTATCTTTCCGAAAAGTCGGCTCGATTGATACATTTGTTCTTGATACTAAAATGCCAATAGCAACAGTGGAAAAACTTTTAGAAAGTTTGGAACCAACTTTATTAGAAACAATTAGTATAGACGCCAATGAAATCGTCATGTTGCAGATGATGACTGCTGAGAAGGAGAAATCATCATGTTAGTCAAATATATAAAAAGATTAGTTCTAAAAGAATGGCTACCAGTCATTGCAGTTTTTTCCCTAGTATCTTTGATTTTGTTTGTCATCTATTGTGCAACCATTGATTTCTTCCCACAAAGGTATTACTCTAAGCATATTTTTGATTTTGTTTATCTTAGCATTCCAATGAGTATATTCGCAGTAGTACTGCCTTTCTTCGTTTACTCTTATCGTTTTAAGCTGCAAAGTTGTGACACTTATTATCAATTACCATTCGGACCTAAAAAACTTAAAAATACACGTCTGTACACTGGTTTAGTTACACTTTTAGCAGTCTATACAACCGTCTTTGTAATTGGCTTTTTGATTGTAACTATTGCATATGCTTTCACTCCAGAAACCAAATATATTTACACTACATTCTATGATTCAAATCATGGACAATATGTGACTGGTTATCAACTGGTTTATCGGTTGATATTTAATCCTTTGTTGCTCTTTGTTACCTATTTAATTGGTTTAGCTGGCTTAGCGGGTTTATATTTCCAATCCTGTTTCTTTGTTTCTTTGACTAATTCAATTCTTTCTGCGGTCGTGCTTATTTTTTGCGCGCAAGTTTTCATGACTTTATTTTCAAGCGTGACGATTGGAAAAATAGTAGATTCTAATTCAAGCCTTTTTTCAAGCACATTTATTTTACTTTCTCCAAGCTTAATTGGTGTCAATGGGGGAATACAAACTTTCTCCTTTTCCTACGTTCTTGATCCATCAGATTTTAAGTTCGACTTTCAAATTCCTGGCTATCCATTCCTCGTTGCTTATGTTTCTTATGCGGTCAATGCAGTAATTTTTTCTGCTTTTGGAGCATATGTCATTTTAGAAAATGATCCAAGCGGCGAAAATGCTGGTAAACCAGCAACAAGAAAACCCGCTTTAGATTTCATTATATACGCTAGTGCAATCGTAGAAATATCCGCCATGCTTAAAGTAGGCTTATATAGCTCACAATGGTTTTTAAGTGTCATCACTAGCATCATATATTTTGCCTATCGTTATTTGATAATTTGCTTATTCTATCAAACACCAAAAATTCAAAAGCATCATTATTTTATTAATGTTGGATTAGCGATTGTTTTTGCGATGAGTATGATGTTATCTATCCGTTAACTAAATATTAAAATTTTAAGACTATCGAGCTCTTTTTTATATAATGAGCTTTCTTTTGATTGAAGATTGACAATTAACTAGTAAAATAATCACGAGGGCTCGTTATGGAAGAAATTAATAATTTTATTAAAACAATCATGAAAAAAGATTTGGAAGAAGGTCGTGTTACGGAAATAGTGACCCGTTTTCCTCCTGAACCAAATGCTTATTTACACATCGGTCATGGCCGGGCGATTGTTAATGATTTCGAACTTGCTAGCGCTTTTGGTGGTTATACCAATTTGCGTTTTGATGACACCAACCCTGTTAATGAAGATGCCGAGTATGTCGATGCAATTATCAAAGATATTAGATGGCTTGGTTATGAGCCAAAAAACATTTACTTCGGTAGCGATTATTTTGAAAAAACTTACGAAAAAGCCATTTTTCTTATTAAGAAGGGCTTGGCGTATGTCGATGATTTATCCATCGAAGAAATTACCGCCTATCGCGGCACTTTAACTGAACCAGGTAAAGATTCCCCTTATCGCAATCGTTCGATTGAGGAAAACTTAAAGCTGTTTGAAGAAATGCGTGCGGGAGAATATCCTAATGGGGCAAAAACTTTAAGAGCAAAAATCGATATGGCTTCGCCAAACATCAATATGCGCGACCCAGTTATGTATCGAATTTTACACGTCCCGCATCATCGTCAAGGCACAAAGTGGTGTATTTACCCAATGTATGATTTTGCTCACCCATTACAAGATGCTTTTGAAGGCATTACGCATTCTTTATGTTCAATTGAATATGAAAACCATCGGGTTTTATATGATTGGTTCATTGAACAATGTGAAATGGAACACGTCCCACATCAATATGAATGGGGGAGATTAAATATCACTAATACCGTGATGAGCAAGCGTTATCTTCGTCAATTAGTGGAAGGTAATTATGTCACTGGCTATGATGATCCTCGTATGCCAACTTTAGTCGGCTTAAAAAGAAGAGGCTTCACTCCAGAAGCGATTAGAAATTTTATTGTATATACTGGTTTATCAAGAATTAACAGCACTACAGACGCTGATAATTTAGATACTTTCTTAAGAGAAGATCAAAAATTAAAAGCACCGCGTCCAATGGCCATTGTTCATCCATTAAAAGTTGTGATTGATAACTATCCTGAAGGCCAAATCGAATATTTAGAAGCACATAACAATATGGAAAATGAAGCGCTTGGCACTAGAGAAATTGCTTTTGGCAAATATTTATACGTTGAACAAGATGACTTTGTTGAAGTAAAACCAAACCGTAAATGGAAAAGACTTTCTTTAGGTGATGAAGTGCGCTTAATGCACGCTTATTTCATCAAAGCCAATAGTGTGGTCAAAGATGATAATGGCAATATTATTGAAGTCCACTGCACCTATGATCCACAAACAAAATCCGGCTCTGGCTTTGATGCGCGCAAACCTAACGGTACGATTCATTTTGTCGAAGTTTCGACCGCCTTACCAGCAACCTTTAATTTATTTGAACCACTCGTCTTTGACGAAACCGAGGAAACTAAAGATAAGTCATTTATTGAAAGACTTAATCCAAATTCTTGGATTATTTGCAAAGGTTTTGTCGAAGCCTCACTAAAGGACACCAAACCATTAGATCGTTTCCAATTCATTAGAAATGGTTATTTTTGCACAGATAAAGAATCTTCTAGTAATAATCTAGTTTTTAATCGCACTTGTCCTTTGAAATCTTCGTTTAATCAATAACAAAAGTGAACATTGCTTACAATATGGTTAAAAAAATGGCATAATATATATGCTATGAGAGATTTCAAAATTAATGATTCAGTAATCCATTTCCGCGAAGGATTGGCAACTATTTTTTCGATGAAGAAAATGAATGGTCGCGAATATTTTATGTTACGTATCAATAAAAATAATGGCGAAACTATTTATGTTCCAAAAGCTTCTGCGGATAGTATCATCCGTGCAATTATGTCAGTTGAAGAAGCGGATGAGTTACTGTGCTATGTCAAAACAATTGAAAAAGAGTTTAATGCCAACACTAAAAAAAGACGTGATGAGTATAAACGAAAGTTATCTTCTGGTAGTGTAAAAGAAATTGCCTATCTATATAGACAGTTACAGCACTATTACCAAATTGGTGGAGAAGAAAACGACGAGATCAAACTTGGTCCCGTCGATTTTGATATGCTTAATTACGCCCACAATATGTTAATGGATGAGCTATCTTTTACCTATAATCAACCACGTGATGAAATTGAAAAATTCGTGGAAAATCGCCTAGAAGAACTTTAATTTTTCCATTCGATGATTTCTGCAAACAGCGCAGGAATAGAATCAATGCTCGTGTCTTTTGGGCACGTATTTAATAATTCTTCTTTAGTGCGATAGCCATAATTGACAAGTTTATATTTAATTTTAGCATTTGTGGCGGTTTCTTTATCGACTTCAGAATCACCGATAAATAAACATTCTTCACGTTTGATGTTGTTTTCTCTTAATACTTTTTCAATTAAATACGGATGAGGTTTTTTTGGTTTATCTAAATATGAACCTTGAACGATATCAAATAAATAAGGGAAGAAACGAGTAATTATTCGTTTGGCTAGGTCGTTGTCTTTATTAGAAATAACTGCGAGTTGGTGGTCAGCTTTTAATCTAATTAAAACTTCTTTTATGCCTGGATAAGGTTTAGTTTCTTCAAAAGCATGCGCGGCATAATAAACTCTAAATGTTTCAAATATTTCATTGTATAAAGTTTCTGGCGTACCTTTAGGTATGCATCTTCTAACTAGCATTCGGGTACCATTTCCAACCGCTTTTCTTACATATTCTAAAGATACAGGTGGTAGTTCATATTGCGCCAAAGCAAAATTAACTGCGGTTTTTAGGTCCGGCAAAGTATCAAGGATAGTTCCGTCGAGATCAAAGATTATTGTTTTCATGTTTTTAAGTTATCAATTACTTGAATGACATCTTCATTTAAAACGAGATCACACATGTTGTCAAAAGAAGTGCTTTCTTTATTAATAACCACTAAGTAACGGCCTTTGAAATATCTTAAAAACCCAGCGGCGGGATAAACCTTCAACGAAGTGCCGACCACTAGCAAAACATCACACGTCATAATTGCCGAAATCGTCCGATTGATTATGTCGGGATTTAAAGGTTCCTCATACAAAACAACGTCGGGCTTTACAAGTGCACCGCACTTATCACAGTGGGGAGCACCAGTTGCATTTAAGACGTAATCAAGACCAAAAAATCGTTCACACTTGGTGCAGAAATTATGATGAATATTTCCATGCAATTCATAAACAGTTTTATTTCCAGCACTTTGATGAAGACCATCAATATTTTGTGTAATGACAATAACGTTTTTACCCTTCTTTTCTAAATCTGCGAAATATTTATGGACCGCATTCGCTTGCGCATTGGGGTAACACATTTTCTCTTTATAAAACTTATAAAATTCCTCAGGATGAGCTTTAAAAAAAGAATTCGATACTATTTCTTCTGGAGAATATTTACTATCACTATTATGTTGATAAATGCCCTCGTCGCTTCTAAAGTCGGGAATGCCGCTAGGAACAGAAATGCCTGCGCCAGTAAAGACGACGATTTGTTGAGCTTCATCGATGATTTTTTTCAAAGCTTGATAAGCGTTTTTCATACAACTATTATCTTATAAATTTTTGCAAAAAGATACGACAAAAAGAAGCAAAAGCTTTGCTTTTTTAGAAATAGAGATTTTAGCTTCAATTAATCTCTTTTAATGTTTTCAAAAACTTGA
>JAAYCD010000070.1 GCA_012744375.1 Erysipelotrichaceae bacterium
TCGTCGCATTTTTGCGAAATAGATTGTTGTTAGAAAGGTGGGAAGAAGCATGGAAAAACAAAACGTCATTATCTCCTTACAAAATGTCAGTAAAGTGTTCGATGGCACAACGGTTGTTGAGAACTTTAATTTAGACATTACCAAAGGCGAATTTGTTACTTTCTTAGGACCATCAGGTTGTGGCAAAACCACCACCTTAAGAATGATCGCTGGTTTTGAACTTCCTACTAGTGGCACTATCTTATTAAATGGAAACGATATTTCCCTTTTGCCCCCATATAAAAGACCTATCAATACAGTCTTCCAAAGATATGCATTATTTGGTCATTTAAATATATTTAATAACGTTGCCTTTGGCTTAAAGTTAAAAAAGATTCCTTATGAGACAAAGGATAAAAATGGAAATTTGATAACTAAGTATCGTCATTACACGAAGAAAGAAATACAAGAGCAGGTTAAAATCGCCCTTAAAATTGTTGACCTTGAAGGCTTTGAAAAAAGAGACATCGCCACATTAAGTGGTGGTCAACAGCAAAGAATCGCGATTGCACGCGCCATTGTCAATAAACCACAAATTTTATTACTCGATGAACCGCTTGGTGCTCTCGACCTCAAGATGCGGAAAGAAATGCAACTAGAGTTAAAAGCCATGCATAAAAAACTTGGCATTACCTTCATCTATGTCACACACGACCAAGAAGAAGCTTTGACGATGTCAGATACCGTCGTTGTTATGAACGACGGCAAAATTCAGCAAGTTGGTAAACCAAAAGAAATTTACGATGAACCAGTTAATGCCTTTGTCGCAGACTTCATTGGTGAATCCAGCATTTTCACAGGCACAATTGGACGCGAGAACAAAGTACGCTTCCTTAACAAATATTGGCCAGGCGACCCACAAGACTTCGATAAATTTACCGTAAACGAAAAAGTCGATGTCGTTATTAGACCCGAAGACATTGTCATTGGTCCGGTTGGAAAAGGCGTCGTCAATGGTGTTATCGCCTCTAAAATATTTAAGGGAATGCATTACGAATACATCATTAACGTTGGTAAATCAGAAGTAATTGCCCAATCGACCATCGACTTAGACGAAGGATTGGATGTTTCGCTTTCTGTTGAACCTACAAATATTCAAATTATGAAAAAGCCATTTGTTTCTAATTTCTATGATGGTTATATCACTAAGGACCATCAAGTCGAATTTGCCAATACAACTTTCAATATAGATGTACTAAGTCTCTTCCCAGAAGCAAAAATGAGCGAAGATGGTGTGATTATTGATGCTAAGGGCAATGAAATTAATCCAATTGATATGGAAGTATATGTTGAAGTTCCGTTTGATGCCATCACTATCTCAGATGATCCAAATACCAGCGATATTCAAGGCCGGATTATCTCGCTTATTTATTTAGGTGACCACTATGAAGTCATGGTGAGAACCGAGGAAGAAGAAGACTTTATCTTAAACACCCCAGACTTATGGAACGAAAATGACCTTGTTTCCGTCATTATTGATGAGAGCAAGATTCATGTTTCTCGCAAAGGAGCGAAAAAGAAGTAAAATGAACAACCAAGTTGTCTACAAAGTAAGAAAGAGATTCAACTTCAGAGGTAGCCTCTGCATGCCTTTTGGTGTGTTTATGGCTTTGTTTGTTGTTTTTCCTTTATTCCTTGTTCTTTACTTCGCTTTTACTACAGTAGAAGGAAATTTAACATTTGATAACTGGACCACAGTATTCGCTGATGGACAAAACTGGAAAGTCATCGGTACTACTTTCATTATTGCTGGAATAACTACAGTTATTTGTTTATTAATTGCTTATCCAATTGCTTATTTATTAGCCAACAAAAAATATAATAAGAATGTTATTCTCGTTTATATCTTCTTATTACCGATGTGGATTAACTTTGTGATTCGTACAATCGGTCTTAAGGCTTTGGTAAATGGCTTAACTAGTGCTGTTCTAGGTTATGACATCACTGCCACGCATCCAATTATTGCTATCATTATCGGTATGGTCTATGACTATTTGCCATTTGCCATTTTGCCACTTTATAACCAAATGCTAAAAATGGATAAAAACCAGATTGAAGCGGCAGCAGATTTAGGCGCCAATCCTTTCCAAGTTTTTGTTAAGACAATTATTCCGATGACTATACCTGGCATCATCTCTGCTTGTATGATGACTTTCATGCCAACGATGTCATCATTCGTTATCGCCAACAAAATGTCTGAAAACACCACACAAATTATTGGTAGCTTAATCCAATTCTGGTTTGGTGATTCGGCAAGCGATGCATCAAAACACGTCGGTTCTGTCTTGTCCTTAATCATGTTAATGATTATTGGACTGTCACTCATAGCTGAAAAAGCTATTAATAAAAAGAATGAAGAAACTTTGCAAAGGAAAGTGGGGGTTTGGTAATGAAAAGACTATCAACTTTAAGTGCTACTGACCGTGCCCTCATGCAAAAAAGATTTCGCGAAAAAATCGGACGCATCTTTGCCAAGTTATTCATCTATGTTGTGTTAGTATTGATGTATGCGCCTGTAATTTACATTACGATATTCTCTTTCACCGATCACAAAACAACTGGTATTTGGAACGGATTCAGTATTAAAAATTACATCAACTTATTCAATCCGCGCAATTCCTATGCGATTGATATTTGGGACGCAGCGCTAAACACAGCTCTAGTGGCACTTGCTTCTGCGAGCATTGCTACTATCCTAGGAACATTAGGTGCAATCGGCATCTATTACACCCGTACAAAATGGGTCAAAAACTCTTTGGATTTTGTTACACAAATTCCAGTAGTTAATGCAGAAATTGTTACTGCTGTATCCTTGTGTATATTATTCGTTATTACTAGCGCTTTCTTGCCGAGAAGTTTCATCACTTTAGTAATTGGCCATGTGGTCTTGTCGATTCCATATGTCGTTATGTCAGTGAAACCAAAACTAGAACAGATGGATCCATCATTATATGAAGCCGCAATGGACTTAGGCGCCACTCACACTAAAGCTTTATTTAAAGTTATTATTCCGGAAGTTATTCCTGGTATACTTTCCGGCTTCTTATTAGCGATTACCTTATCGCTTGATGATTATGTCATCACTGTCTTTACAAAGCCAACTACTGGTGGCTTTAACACCATTTCGACATATGTCGACGAAGTCACAAAACGCGCCGGATTGCCTGCGCCACTTAGAGCTTTTACAGCAATTTTATTTGTTGTGATATTAATTGCGGTCGTTTTGATGAATGCAAGAAATTCTCGCGTCGCAAGAAAAGCTATTGTTAAAGGAGATTAAAAAATGAAAAACGGAAAAATCACTTTCTTCGCCACCGCATTCGTGGCCCTCAGCAGTGCTGCTATTTTAGCAAGTTGTGCCCCAAAGTATGATGTCAAACTAGTTATTTATAACTGGGAAGATTACATTTATGAAGGCACAGATGAAGATGGTAACATCATCGATGATAGCCTTGTTGAAATGTTTGAAGATTATTATAAAGAAAAAACAGGTCAAGTTCTCAAAGTTTTCTATGAAGGCTTTTCGACTAACGAAGAAATGTATCAACAACTCAAATTGGGTGCTATTAAACCAGATTTAATCGTACCATCTGATTACATGATTCAAAGAATGGCTAACGAAAATAGACTTGAAAAATTCGACTACGATTCAACTACTGGCGTCTATGGAGAAGTTTTATCCAACTGGGATGAATTTGGTTCTCCTTACATCAAAGAAAGATTTGCCGCTGAAACGCTTAAAGATGGTAGTTCTTTCTTAGAATATGCTGTTCCTTATTTCTGGGGCACAATGGGTTTCACCTATGATCCAGAATACTTCACTGAAGAAAAAGTACCTACTTGGTCTTGGGAAGTTTTGTGGAACAACGATAGCTATTTCAAAAAACAATTTTCTTTAAAAGACTCAGTGCGCGATACTTATGTCGCCGCTATTTTCCATGTTTATAAAAATGAAATCGATGCTTTAGATGAAAATGACCCTAATTTCAACGCGCAATTAAGTGCCATCTTTAATAGAAGTGATGATGCAACTATTACTTTGGTTGAGACAGCTTTAAAAGATGCCAAAGCAAAAACTGTTTATGGTTTTGAAGTCGATGAAGGCAAAGACGATATTATTAGAGGCACTTATCACGCTAATTTAGCCTGGTCAGGTGATTCTGTTTACTCCATGGATAGTGCTGAAGAAGCAAGAAACCCAAAAATCTTAAACTATGCATTACCAGTTGAAGGTAGCAACGTTTGGTTTGATGGTTGGTGTATGCCAAAAGGAGCCAATAAAGAATTGGCCCAAGATTTTGTCAATTTCATCTCTGACCCAGCGATGGCGGCTCTATGTATGGACGCTGTTGGTTACACTTCTCCGATCGGCGGCGAAGAAATGTGGGAATTAGTCAATGATTGGTATGCCGCAGAAGACGAAGAAGAAACATATGAAGTCGATTTGAGTTTCTACTTTGGTGATTCTATCGAAGAACCAGCAATTATCAATATTCCTTTAGAAAACAAAGGTCGTCAATTTGATGCCCAATATCCAAGTGAGGAAGTATTAAATCGCTGCTGCTTGATGAAAGACTTTGGTTCACAAACAACTAAAGTTGAAGAGATGTGGACACGCGTTAAAGGTGCCTAAACTCTCTTAAAATAAAAATTTCTTTAATATAATGATTAGTGCTTGATAGATGGGTAATTGAAGTGTTATAATTCTTAGCGCTGCAAGAATGGTTCCTTAGCCAAGTTGGTAAGGCAATTGACTGCAACTCAATGATCATCGGTTCGAATCCGGTAGGAACCTCCATCTTCTAGTTTCGCCGAGCGAACCTAGTATCAGCACTTAATGCGCCTCTAGCTCAACTGGATAGAGTGTCAGACTACGAATCTGGAGGTTACGAGTTCGATTCTTGTGAGGCGCGCCATTTCGGGACGTAGCGTAGCTTGGTATCGCGTCAGTTTTGGGAACTGAAGGCCGCAGGTTCAAATCCTGTCGTCCCGACCAATCGCAAATTAAAGCACAGTAATAACTGTGCTTTTTTGTTTTTAACTTCCTTGAAAATTAAATTATTTCCAACGAAAAAGGCCACGTCTCTAGCATTACGTGACCTTTATGGGACCCTTTTCCAAGGGTTAGAAA
>JAAYCD010000010.1 GCA_012744375.1 Erysipelotrichaceae bacterium
AGGCACCGCCTTTTCTTTTTAAGAATATCTTCAGCCTTAATGTTGTGCTTTTTGTTCATGCTAGGAAGATAAAATGCTATGCTATTAATAGGTAAAATTACTGATGAAGGAAAATATTATTTTCGTCAACAAGCTAAACGCGATTGAACTACTTCGTACCACCACGGTTAATCGTGGAAACCAGACAGATGTATATCGTTTTTTTAGTGAGGATGAGTTGCTTGATTATGTGATGGCTAAACGGGCTATTTATGTTCCCGGGAAACTAATTAACGGGGATGAAGTCACTGGCACAATTTTATTAAGCATGAGTCAACAACTTGAATATGAAGATGCGCAAAATCTAAAAAATGCTTTCGAGCAATATGAGCAGTGCATCATTAATGATGTCGTGCAGTCGATGAAAGAAACTTTAAGTGACGATTTCATTGATAAAAAGAATATTTTAATTCAAACTTATCAATCTTATCAGACTTATAAACGAAACAATCACTTGTATGATAAATTCGACGTCATCCGCTTGTTGTTATCTTTAAGTTGGGCAACAAAGTTTGATGAAATTATCGTATTTAACGAATTTCCTTTGACACAAACGCAGCATCTTTTATTAAGTTGCGTTTTTAACAAAGTTAAAGTTGAATATATTGAAAACTTTATTAAAACCTCGCCGAGCAATATAGTCGAAGTAATACAAGCCTATGGCGCGGTTAATGAAATCGCAGCCACATTCAATAAAATTCACGATGCGCATTTACCGCTTGGACAATGCCAAATTGTCTTAATAAATAACGATTACATTTATCACATCATTAATAAACTGAATAACTTGTCTTTATTGACAAATAAAACGCCTGAAGTCACTTTCCGTCAAGGTTATCCGTTATTATTAACCAAACCTGGCCAAATGCTTCTTACAATAAAAAAATTAGCGCTTGGTCTATATGGTGTTGATGGCTATGAATATTTGTTTGAATCAGCGGAATTTAATCGCAATTTGATAAAACAAGATCATAACGACAAGTGGTGGTCTTATTTTAAGAAATATGTTGGATGGCTTAGATTGTCTTTTGAGGAAATAAGCGAGATAACAGCTAATTATCAAGAAGTGGGGATGAAAGAAGCTTTAGAAAACTTTTATATTGATATAAAACAAGGCATTCCGAACTTTATTAAAAAATATTGTCTTGTTTCTAATAATGGCCTTGATAGTTCCGCCATTAACACTATCGAAAACACTTTTGCTTTGTTGGAAAAATATCATTTAAGCAATGCCAAGATTATCGACCTCTTACTTAAGAAAAAAGTTAATCCAACATTAAGCGCACCAAATGCGTTACATATTACAAGCTTAGAAAATGCTTTTGAATCGAATCGTCCTTATACGTTTATTGTTGGTTTATCAAGCGATTATCCCGGTCAAGCAACTGAAAGCAGTCTAATTTTTGATAATGAGTTTGCAAAAATCGATGCTTCAAATTATTTTACTTCAGAAAATATCGTTAGACGCAAAGAACAACTGCTAAAAGATTTTCTTCGTGTCTCAGGAAATACTTATCTTACTTTTCCTTCTTATCGTTTGGTTGATCAAAAAGACGTAAATCCATCAACCATAATTAGTGAAATTAATAGTCAAATAAAGCAATTTTCCTTTGACGACGATAAACTGAGTAGATTATATAAGTTAATTAACGATTACCGTCAAAATTGTGTCATTGAAAATCGCTTACCTTTAGTTGATAAACCTAGTTATGATCCTAGTAAATTAATGAATATAAAATTTAGCCCGTCACAAATTGCCACTTACTTTTTCGGTAACAAATTGGTATTTGTTCTAAATGTATTGTTTGGATTAAACATTAACGATGAAAGCGACCCTTTTGATATTATTTCCGCGCAGGATAAAGGAAATTTACTACACGCAGCATTAGAAAACTATCAAGATGGCGATGACAAAGATAGAGTGAGGAAAAAAACCATAGCATTATTTAGAAATTTCATGAAACAAAAACCATCTGTTTTAAGACAAAATGTTGCTAGTATTGAAGCTGATTTTATACGTGGCTTAGATGTCTTGCTTGGTATGTCGCTAGGAATTGAAGCAGAATGTGAAAAATATTATGAAGGAACAATTAATGGCCTTCGTTTCGGTGGTGTGGCCGATCGTATCGCTAAGGTCGGAAATAAAAACGTTTTGATTGATTATAAAACCGGCGGCCATTCAAAACATGACGTCAATGAACCCGAAACATTCATTCAAGGTTTAATTTATGCCCAGCTTATCACTTCCAATAATCCGAAATGGAAACAAATCGATGAGATTTGGTTTATTTATCCTTACGAAGCAGAAAATAAGCGCATCGCCAAAATGGCTTTTGATGAACAGGCTAAAATAGTGCTAAATAAGTGTGTAGATGAAATAAAACAACTCCTTTTAGTTGGAGATCTTCGTGCATTAAGAAGTAATGAACTTGAAGAAGATGAAACCAGATTCACCGATCAATATTACTTCTTGTTCTCTTTATATGGGTGGTTAATAAAACAAGGAGGCAGTGATGATGGCGTTGAGTGATAAACAAGCGCGAGAAATAATTGTTAATAAGCTAAACAAAAATATCTTTGTCATCGCTGGTGCAGGAAGCGGTAAGACCTCGATTCTAATTACGCGTATGGTCAGAATGGTGGAAGAGGGTTTTGACATTAAAAAGTTTTGCACAATCACTTTTACCGTTAATGCTGCCGCAGAATTTTTAGCCCGTTTTAGAAGCATTTTACTTAAACGTAGTCAACAAACTGAAGAACAGCATAAACTTGAAAAAAATACACTCTTACCTCCACCAACCGATATTTCTAGAATTAGATGCGCTAATGCGCTCAAGGATGTTGATTTGGCTTTTATGGGCACAATCGACTCATTTTGCCAAAAACTCGTCTCTGAGCACCCATTTGAGGCAAAAGTTCCAACTTCTTCCACTGTCGTACTTGAAGAAGATTTAATCTCTCTTTATCAAAAAGAATTCGATAATATTGTCAATAAAATCGCGCCTTATGATGACAACAAATTACAGATGTTACTAAGCGATTTTCTAAAGTTGCACGAGCGCCCAGCCGAAGCATTTAAAGCTAGCATCAACGAAGTGCTTAATGCTTCAAGTTTTGCAATTCAATACCAACCTACTTATAACCATAATGTTTCTTTTGATACCCGCTATAATCAAATCCTTAAAGTCTATCAAGAAGACCTCTTGTCTGATCTTGAAGAACTATATCGTTTTGGTCATTCAGCACTTAATTTTCCTAAAGAACTTGCCCTATATGAAAAAGCACAAGCGGCCTATGATAAATTCATTAAAAATCAAGGCTTATTTCTTGGTCCATGGAAATGTAGCAAAATAAAAATAATTGCTTCACAAATTGATAAATTGACCACTAATTTGATTTTTAGCGATGATCCCGAATTATCTTTTACTAAGCCGCTGAAAACAATGGTGTTTAAGCCGCATACTTCAAAAGACGGACAAAAAACACGTTATTTTAAACGCGATACTAAAGATGAAGATTATCAAATACCCACTTTATTTAAACAAGAAATAGAAAATTTAATATATGATTACTCTCTGCCTTTTTTGGTTGAAGCCGCTAAAATAATCGCACAAAAATTTAAAAAAGAAGGTAAGCTATCGTTCAATCAATGGTTGCTATGCATTAAAGATGTTTTAGAAGAAGATAAACAAAATAATCAAGGTAAATTAATTAATCACATCACAAATCGCTATCAGTATTTTATGCTCGATGAATCACAAGATACTTCGCCATTTCAAAATATTATTTTCGAAATATTGGCCAGACAAGTTCCTGGTAAATGTACACTATTTATCGTTGGAGATCCAAAACAATCCATTTATCGTTTTAGGGGCGCTGATGCAGAGGCTTATTTGAGAGCAAAAAACAAATTCAAAGCTATAAATAGTATAAAAGAAGTTGATAAATATGATGATATTCAAATAGAACTATTGAAAAACTTTCGTTCAAGCAAAGAAATGAGACTATATTTCAACGAGACTTTTCATTCGCTTGACAACTATACACCAATTGAAATTGCTGATGATGAAGAAAATAACGGCTTTAATAGTGGTGCTTACGGCTATGATTCTGAGCACTTAATTTCAATCATTCAAGCGATGGTTAATAATAGTCACTATCAAACACGCGAAGGACCAAATAAAACGCCACGAAAGTTACAATATCGTGATTTCATGGTTATTACTTATTCCAAAGGCCATCAACGTGGAGTCGTTGCATCTTTAAGCGAAGCTCATATTCCGTATAATGTTGAAGGTTACAATGTTTTCTCGGAATTTGAATTAATTAAAGCGGTCTATGCTCTTTATGCTTATGTTGCCAATCAAAATAATGCAACCTATTATAATCTTTTAACCTCTTCTTTTATAGGTTTAACTCCACTAGAATGTTTGATGATCCACAAAGAAAGCGAATCTGTTCCATTACTTAAAAACAAGGAATACCAAATAAACTTTGTGAATGAATTAATCAAAGAAAGTCGCACTTTTAATCCATTAACTTTATATCGCCGCATCTTGGAAAATCTATCCCTTTTTCATGCTGAAGAAATAAACAAATTAGATTATTTATTTTTCATTGAAGAAAAAATTAAAGAAGCCTTGAGTGGTGGCAGTATCGCTTCCTTAAAAGATGGAGATATGTTTCTACGAGATTTATTAGCGAATAAATGCGAAAGAGTATCGGCTCTTTCTTATAAACCTAACGCCGTTTATGTCGCAAATTTACATAAAGTTAAAGGATTAGAAAGCCCAGTAGTCATATTGATTAAGTCTGGCGCACCAAAAAGCGCACCAACTTCGCGTTTAGATTTTATGAATAAGCGAAGCTTTTTGTTAAAGGTTGGCAATACCGGATTCAATGCTAATACCTTCTATTTAACTGCTTTTTCGCCACTTTTTAACGAACAAAGTGAATTAGAAAAACAAGCACTATTAAGTGAAAGAGATCGACTAGAATACGTCGCTGCCACACGTGCTCGAGACTATTTGTTAATACCCAATAAGTCTGGCGTTTGGAAATCATTACCGGTTAAACAAGACTTTGTAATATTAGATAGAGAAAAAGAAGATATAGTTGAGCCACTCGTTAGAAAACTCCTAGTTGAGCATAATTTAAACGTTAATTTCATTGATAAGGCAAACTATCGTCTTGTTAAGCCAAGCACTATTGATGAAAGGTTTAAATTTTCCAAAGCTACTGATGAAACCCCCCTTGAAAAAGATGATCAATTTGAAGAAACTGAAGCGACAGTAGTTGGCACCATTGTGCACCGCTTAATGGAAAAACTTGTTTTGGCGCTTCCAAATAAAGTGGAACAAAAGCTTATAGTGGAGACAATATTAAATGAAAATAATTTAGAAAACAGTATTTCTTATAAAAACATTTTGAATGAAGTTTATGAAACAATTGTCCTAAATGGTGGTTATGTACAACAAAAAAATAACGCTCCCCAAGACATTTATCAAACCTTGAGCAAGGCTAGGCAAATTATGTGTGAAGTACCATTTTGTTATTTAAGCGAGCAAACTATGATTAATGGTTTTATTGATTTAATATACGAAGACGAAAAAGGTTACCACATTGTTGATTATAAAACCGATGCGGTACTAGGGGATCACACCGCACAACTTAAAGAATATATCGAGGCTTTGAAGGTATTATTCGGTGTTGATGCTGATGCGAAACTTTACCATATCAGAATAAAATAATAGCACTAGAAAAGGCACTCATTGAGTGCCTTTATTCTAAGCGATAAAGTTAATTATCTCTTAAATCCGCATTTTGGGCAAATACCTTTTTCATTAAGAGTTATGCCACAATCCGGGCAACGATTGATATCGACACTCGGTTCGTATACTTCTGTTGCACCATTAACACCGCTAGTAAAGGTAATCTTGACAATGTTTAACTTGTCTTTTAACAAGTCGTAAACAATTTTAATCATGCCTTCAACTGTCATGGTTTCTTTAGTAACCACGAGTCTACATTCTGGATAAGCGGTGGCTAATTCAGTTTTGAAAGCAGGACCTTTTTGTTTGTTGGTTGGCGCACCATTTCTTATGCCTTGTTGTTCATATACTCCAAGGATAGCGGGCAATAATGGGTCATCTTCTCTTAAAACAAGTGCATGGTCAAAGTTTTGTAAAACATCCCAAGCAATTTTTTTAATTTCGTTACATGGATAAACCATGTTAACACCCATGTTGACTGAATCTTCTACTTCAATAGTTAATATGCCGGTGTGGCCGTGCAAATATTGCGCTTCGCCTTTAAATCCATAGAAGCGATGTGCGTACTGCAAGTCAAGAGTGGTAAAACTTCTCATAATTTTTATCTCCTTTATTATGTATTTTTACGGGATATTGCTCCCGCATGAGCCGTAATTAAAGTGGCGACCATTATTATGGTCTAGGTTGATGCATGCAAATGAAATTTAAAAACGCTTCAACTTGTTTTTCTAAAAAACCCAAAGTAGTTTCATTTAGCGCTAATTTTCCTTCACTATCGAGTTGTTGAAAACCCCAAGGCACTGCCACGCGAGGTTGGTTCATGAGAGTTAAATTCAAGTAACTAAGTAGTGGAACTAAAAAGTCTTGAGCAAGGCTAGAACCAGACTGAGAAAGGGAAATACCGCTATAAGTGGCAAGTTTGCCGGCGATGACATTGTTTTCAATTGGTCGTGATAACCAGTCAACAATGTTTTTTAGCGCCGCAGGATAGGTGTGATTATGTTCTGGGGTGAAAATCCATAAAGCATCGGCAGCTTTAACTTTTTCACGGACTCTTTCTACGGCTTCCGGGGCTGGGTATTCAATATCCTCATTTAGTATCGGGACATCCGCGTAATCAAGAATCTCAAACTCGGCGCGATCACCGATTATTTTTTTGGCATACATCGCTAGTTGACGATTGTAAGATTCTTTTCTTAATGATCCGACAATAGCCAATATATTAATTTTTTTCATGTTGTTTAC
>JAAYCD010000065.1 GCA_012744375.1 Erysipelotrichaceae bacterium
GTCTCCTAATTTGATTGAGTTTAGTCGTCTTCGAACAATTCTGGGAAAGATTCTTTGAAGAAGTCGTACACTTTTTGATCGTGGTACTCAATATTCATTTCTTCTAACCAGTGTTTCTTAGACAAGGTTTTGTATGTTTCGTTATCAGCGACGATTTGAACGATTTCGTTAATATAATTTTCGAGTTTGTCCAATTCACCTGCATTAGCACCAGTGTAGTTTGCTTTGTTTAAGTTTTTGCTCTTAATAGCATCTTCCACTGAAATGATGTAGTATTTATCGCCTTCTTCAAGAAGGAGGTCGCTTTCAACTGGGTTACCTTTAATACGGGTAGTATTTCTTAAGAAGAATTGACCTTTGATTTTGCCAACGACGTCAATAATGCGGCCGCGGTTTTCATCGGTTTCATTTGTCTTCCAAGCGCCGTTATCGAAGGTGTATTCAACGACGGCATCACCATCTAAGGCGTTAGCAACGTTAATGTCGAATAATTGATTTTTAATAGATGTTGGTAATTCATCAACACCGACGGATTTTACATACCAACCAGTAGAGGTGTAGTCTTTGAGTTGTAATTCGCGGGTTTTGATTTGCATACCGACTTCGACGGTATAAGCGTTGTCACCAGTATAGGCGCCTTCGTTTTGAGAGAGGTTTGGATTATCGCTAATCTTTTCAATTTCTTCCATCATGTCACCATAGTTGGTGCCTTTGAAGTATGGTTTCGCACCATTAGTTTCTTCGTATTCTGGAACAGCGTTTTTGATTAATGCATATTCTTCAGTTGTATTGTAATCAACTTCTGACATGAAGGCACCAATCCAAGCGTTAGAAACAGTTTTGAAAGAATCTAATGTAATTGGGTTAACTCTTGCATTATCGAAAATCTTAGTTCTAATGAAAGTATTCATTAAGTTGACAGCACCTTTAGCGTAGTTGCTATTTTTTGGAATAGCTAAGACATTGATGTGTCTTGCGGAAGTACGACCTAAAGTGTCATAAGATTCATCGAGGATGTATTGTTCGACTAATAATTGACGATAAATATCAGGAATGAAGATATCTTCGACAAATGTCGCATCTTGATTTGCGGTTTCAACAGCATCTAATGCTGCGTTGCTTTGATAATTCTCGCGATGGAGAATGAAATCTTGAACTCCATTAACGTCTTCAGCTTTGACGTTGAAGATGTCATAGCCTTCAACTTTGGAAGTTAAGATACCCTTGAATAATTTGGTTCCAGCGTTAATAGCGGCAACATTGTTTTCAAAGTTACTAGCTAAGGAGCGCATATATCTTTCTTCATGGAAGACGTTTCTGTCGCTATATGAACCACTGGAGATGGCATTATAGAACATTTCCGCGATTCTCTTTTCAATTGTTTTCCATTTATTATTCAAGCGTGCGTACTCGGATAATGATGGATCGGCATCTTCTGCCACTTCTTGGAATTGATCATCGACACGATTACCAGCTTTATTTTTGGTCCAATAGGCACTATGAGATTTAATAAAGTCTTTAGTGACTTGGTTACCGCTGGTTGGGTTTTCTGTGGAATTTAAACCTTTGACAGCTTCCTTTAAGGTTGTTTCGCCGAAAGGATTGTCAGTAATTTTTGCAGCAGTGACGGCGTTATAATTACCGAATACGCTGACGGAATATTGATAAAGTAGCTCATCTAGGACATCAGATGCGAGATCACCATTACGGATAGAGTCGTAGATGTCTTTAAATGTATTGTTGTAAATATTTGCGCTACCATCGTTAATTTCAACGACCGGAGAGTTGTCGTCATAGCCAGTAGGTTTGGCGATGATGTCGTCATCACAAGCCACAAGTGCGAACGCACTTACTAGAGTGATAATAGAGATTTTTAATAGATTATTCTTACGCATAGTAGTAATAATTACCTCCTTTATCGAATTCGGCATAAAGAGCCGCCGCACCTAAAGCAGATGGATCCTCATATAATTTGAAGAAATCATCAGCGATCTTTTCAGGAACAAGACGAGTGAGTTTTGGTGATAATGCACCCGTCACTTTGTTGATGGTAGTATACCACACGCTACGATCACTGGTTTGTTTTTCGAGAAGTTCAGTATAGGATCTCCAAGATTTGAACAAACCATCTTCTTGGTTGTAAGCGTTTTGTGCTTTTGTCTTTCCGATTAAGTTATCGATATCTTCGTCTAAACCTTCAGCTGCACCGTTGAACGAAATGCTAACCTTACTGGTTAAGTATTGATATAAGCGATAATCATATGTTTTATCGAAGTTTGAGATGGCGTTTTTCACGTCATCAGCACGTTTCTTATAATCTTCGAGTTTACCGGATTGAATAAAACCGACATAAGAATCAGCGTTATAACCAGTATCACCAGGTAATTTGGTGTCGTAATAAGTAGCTAAATCTTGGTACTCAAATACGGATTTTTCAATGACCATGAAGTGAATTCCATGTTGACTGCGAACACCGATAATGACGTTGCCTCTTTCATCGGTTAAATAACCATCGTTATTAAATCTTGGTAAGGTGGCATCAAATGGAGTTGTGTCCGCTAACTTGTCATAAGCGAATTCTTCTTCTGGATTAACTAAACCAGTATATGGAGCTTTCTTAGCGTTTTTGATGACGAATACACCATGTAAGTTGAAATATTTATTCCAAACAATGTTACGTGGGAATAAGGCCTCGCTGCCATCGGCTAAACTATTGCCTTCCTTATCAGCAGTAATTTCAGAGTATGCACCCATATTGACAAATGCTTCATATGGAACTTCGGTGATTTCGGCTGGTAAAGCGTTTGCAACTTCGTCAGTAATGCCTAAACCATTTTTAATGATATCGGCAGCAGGACTGGTCTTATTGGCAGCATTGTATAAGCTGTCATAAGCATATATACCTAATTGGAATTCATTGACCATTGTCAAATTGCCACTAGAAGCATCGTTAGTCATAATACCAACGTCGCCACCATTGACGTTTGAACTGTCTTCACTATATGTTTTCGCGACTTCAGAGAAGGTGAATTTGCCTTCCGCTAAAGTGGAAGCAGTGTCATAGAGAAGTTTGGCCTGAGTTTCATTGACAGTACCTTTGTAAAATTTCTTCGCGGCATCGCTTGCTTCGTCAACCTTCACTAAGATATGACGGACGTGATAAGGCATGGCCGCTTTGACGTCACTAACTACTGCAGTGCCATCAGCTTTAACACCTAAAAATTCTTCTTTTAAGGATGCAGCGTTTTCGGCATTATCAGCGTACCAGTTTTTAATGACTTCTTTTTCTTTTTCATAGATGAACTTTTCTAATAAGCCCTTTTCGTTTTCAACGTTGTTGGCTTCGAGAATATCTTCCCAAGCTTCATCGTATGTCTTGTCTTCATTGTTCTTGGCTTCGGTTCTGGCTTTGTCTTTTTGTTCTTTGACTTGGTTTTTTGCCCAGTTTTCGATTTCGGAATATTTCATTTCGCCCTTATCAAAGTTATTTTCTTTGAATTCGTAGCGAATTAAAACTTCCAAAATCTTGTCATAGAACTTGGTTATGCCAGAAGTGGTGCCGCGATATGCATTGTAAACATCATCGGTAATTAAAGCGATTTTTTCATCACTGCCATAAGGGGTGAAAGTGACGATTGCTTTCTTCGATGCCGTTACAGAATCACACGCGGTCATTGCCATAGCCGCAATGAAGCCAGTAACTAGTGTAATTGATAGTTTACTCTTCTTCATTTTAACTCTCCTTTTTCAATTAACAGCGCGAATATTATAAATATTCTAGTTTTTATATGCAACAAGTTTTGAACAAATCGCACTTTCAACGCGCATATTTTTTAATAGAAAAACAAAAATTAGCATATCATTTGCCTTAAGGGTGTCACTTATGTAAAATAACCACGGAATTTGAGGTATCAAAAATGTCAGTTCTAAAAATTAGTAATTTACATGCCGAAGTTGACGGCAAAGAAATATTAAAAGGTGTTAATCTCACTATAAGTGAAGGCGAAACTGTCGCTTTACTTGGTCCTAATGGACATGGTAAATCGACACTCTTCAATGTAATCATGGGTCACCCACGTTTTGTGGTTACCTCAGGTACTATCTATTTTGATGATATCGACGTTTTGGCATTACCAACTAACGAACGCGCAAAATTGGGCTTGTTCCTCGGTATGCAAGCGCCAAGCGAAGTTCCCGGTGTTATCAACTCCGACTTCTTAAAAAGTGCACTCAATGCCCGTAGAGAAAAACCAATATCCACCTATAATTTTTATAAATTGTTAGACCAAGCCACAAAAGAATTAAAAATGCCATTTGATTTAGCGACCAGAGCGTTAAATGAAGGTTTTTCTGGTGGCGAGAAAAAAAGAAATGAAATTTTACAACTCAAAGTACTCGAACCAAAACTTGCCTTACTTGATGAAATTGATTCAGGCTTAGATGTGGATGCCATGCAAGTAGTAGCTGAAGTCATTAGAAAAGAGCAAGAAAAAGGTCGCGGTTTTTTGATTATTTCACACTACGCGAGGCTTTATGATTTAGTCAAACCTACGCGTGCTGTCGTTATGATAAATGGACGCATTGTTCTTGATGGTGGTCCAGAAATCTTTAAACGCATTGACCAAACTGGTTATGAGTTTATCAAAACCGAACTTGGAATTGAAATTGCCAAAGATGAACCCAACATGAACACAGTTTCTATTGGCTCATGCGCCGTTAAGACTGGTGTTGAATAGAGATTAATATGGATAGAATAACCTTAGTTAATATTTTAAATATCGTTAATAGCGGTGATTATTTCATCGATGGTTTTTCGATGTCTGATAAAGTAATCACAATTGAAAGCGAGGTTAATTCTTGTATTGATCTTTTAATTAATAATTTGGCAAATATATCTGAACTTAATATCGTTGTTAATGAAGGCAGTCAATTCATTCTCTCTTTGCTTACCGATGAAGAGATGTTTAAACATAAAATCAAAATAACAGTGAAGAAAAATGG
Organism: Erysipelotrichaceae bacterium; assembly: GCA_012744375.1. Classification (GTDB taxonomy): domain Bacteria; phylum Bacillota_I; class Bacilli_A; order RFN20; family CAG-826; genus RUG14515. The sequence continues at coordinate 5,002 of JAAYCD010000065.1, forward strand.
TGTTCTAAACGGCTATTTTGCTGACTTTTCTAAAGCGATTAACGACTTTAATTGCCAGATTGATTTAGCAGGCGAATATGCAAATTGTGTGTTTAAAGTCGCGTCGTTAGCTTCGCGTTCTGACATAAAAAAAATTGACATATCTTTAGTCCATAATCACAGCAAAACGATCGGTAGGATTGATTGTTTTGGTGTATGTAAAGATGAGGCGAAATTAACTTTTTCAGGCGTTTCCCACATTATCAAAGGCGCGATAAAATCTAAGACACAACAAAATGCAAAAGTGGTGGTCTTTGATAAAGCTAGTGATGCCGTTGCTAAACCCAATTTAAAAATTGATGAAAACGACATTGAAGCCAGTCACGCTGCTGTCGTTGGAAAAATTAACGACGAACATTTGTTTTATTTAACTTCGCGCGGTTTATCTGAAGCTGACGCTAAAGAATTAATTACACTTGGTTATCTAAAACCAATTTTAATAGGGTTTAAGGAAGATGATATCAAGAATCGCATTTCTTCTTTAATCGAAGGGAGGATGTAAGATGTACGATGTATACAAAATAAGAAAACACTTCCCGATGTTGGATGGCGGCGTCACGATGCAAAATAAGCCATTGGTTTATCTTGATAATTGTTCAACCACTTTCAAACCAAAGTCGGTCATTGATGCTGAGTTAGATTACTACAAACATTATAACAGCAACTCCCATCGTGGAGATTATGACCTATCTTACCAAATGGATGTTATGCTCGAGGATGCAAGAAAAGCAGTTGCTAAATTTGTAAACTGCGAAGATAACGAAGTTATTTTTACTGATGGCACTACCGCTTCGCTTAACCTGGTTGCCTATAGTTATGGCTTAAAGAACCTTAAAAAAGATGACGAAATTATTATTTCGGTTGCTGAACACGCTTCTAATGTATTGCCTTGGTTTAGAATTGCCGATTTGACCGGTGCAAAAGTTATTTATGTTCCACTAAATGAAGAAGGCAGGGTAACTCCTAAAAATCTTTTAAAAGTTATTACTAATAAAACAAAAATTGTTTCCATTGCGCATATCAGCAATGTTTTAGGTTATGAAGTAAATGTGAAAGAGCTAGGCAAAATAGCCCATAGTGTTGGTGCAATTATGGTCGTGGACGGCGCTCAATCTGTGCCACACATACCAGTTGATTTCAAAGATTTAGATGTTGATTTCCTTGCTTTCTCCGCTCACAAAATGTGCGGACCTACTGGCATAGGAGCCTTAATTGGTAAATATGATTTGTTGTTGGCCATGGATCCATTTATTAGTGGCGGAAATATGAATATTACTTTTAAGAAAGAATGTCTTGCGGATTATCGTTTACCGCCTTTCAAATTTGAAGCGGGAACATTAAACCTCGCTGGTATTTTAGGTTTTAAAGCCGCGATTGATTTTATTCAATCGATCGGTATTGAAAATATTCGCGAACACGGAAAAGAGCTTTTCAAATATGCACTAAGCAAACTCGAAGGCCACGACGATATTATCATTTATAATAAGACTGCTGAAGGCGATATTTTAACCTTCAATAAACGCGGAGTATTTGCGCAAGACCTAGCGACTTTTATGAATTATAAAGGCATTGCTATTCGCGCTGGTGAGCACTGTGCAAAACTATTAGATAATTTCTTAGAGACAAAGGCAACTTGCCGCATGTCAACTTATCTTTATTCAACCAAAGAAGATATCGATATCTTTATCGATGCATTAATTAATGGAGGCGATATTTTAGATGCTTATTTCAATGACTAACGAAATGATGCGCCAAATCATCATGGATCACTACTCAAACCCAACTAATAAACGCCGCCCAACTACGGACGGGTATGAGACTATTCATATGCATTCAGATAATTGCATTGATGATTTAGATATTTATTTGTTGGTAAAAAATGGCGTAATTATTGATGCCTGTTTTGACGGCATTGCTTGTATAATTTCTACTTCTTCAACCGATATTATGTGTGATTTATTAAAAGGCAAAAAGATTGAAGAAGGAAGAGAGATCATCGATTCTTTCCAAAAAATGATGAAAGAAGAAAAATTTAATGAAGCACTTTTGGAAGAAGCAATTGTTTTCATTAATACGAGCAAACAAGCAGCACGAATTAGATGTGCAACTATTGGTTGGACTGCTGCTGAAGAAATTTTAAAGGACAAATAACATGTCAAAAAAAGACGAGATTAAATTTCAAGACGATTATAAATATGGCTTTAAGGACAAAGACGTCTCAATTTTAAATACGGGCGTTGGTTTAAGCGAAGACATTGTCAGACAAATATCTGCGCTTAAAAATGAACCAGAATGGATGCTTGAGTTCCGTTTGAAAGCTTATCGCACTTTTATAAATGCTGCTTTTCCTAGTTTTGGTCCTGATTTGACTAATCTCGATTTTGATTCGTATACTTATTTCACGCGATTGGCTAATAAGGAAGTTCAAACTTGGGACGAAGTTCCTGAAACAATTAAAAATACTTTTGATAAGCTCGGCATTCCTGAAGCAGAACAAAAGTTTTTAGCAGGGGTTTCAACACAATACGAATCAGAAGTGGTTTATCACAACATGCTTAAAGAAATTGAAGATAAAGGAGTGGTTTTTCTTTCTACTGATATGGCCCTTAAACTTTATCCTGATTTGTTCAAAAAATATTTCGGCACCGTTGTTCCGATAGCTGACAATAAATTTTCTGCCCTTAATGGTGCTGTTTGGTCTGGTGGTTCGTTTGTTTATGTACCGAAAGGCGTACATTTAGACAAACCATTACAATCGTATTTTAGAATTAATAACGAAAAATCTGGTCAATTTGAAAGAACTTTAATTATTGTCGATGAAGGTGCAGACGTCCACTATGTTGAAGGCTGTACCGCTCCTATTTACAGCCAAGATTCTTTGCATGCTGCCGTAGTGGAAATTGTCATTTTAAAAAATGGTAAATGTCGTTACTCCACGGTTCAAAACTGGAGCACAAATATTGTTAATCTCGTCACAAAAAGAGCTATTTGCTATGAAAATGCTTCGATGGAATGGATTGATGGCAATATTGGTTCTAGAGTGAATATGAAATACCCAGCCTGCATTTTGGCGGGAGAAGGTGCCAAAGGCACTTGTATTTCTATTGCAGTAGCAGGCAAAGGTCAATACCAAGATGCTGGAGCAAGAATGATTCATTTAGCGAGCAACACTTCTTCGACAATCATCTCAAAATCCATTGTTAAAAATGGTGGTGTGGCGAATTATCGTGGCACTGTGAGACATCATAAAAATGCCCAAAACTGCCGCTCTCACGTTGAGTGCGATACTTTGATTTTAGATAATCAATCTTTTAGTGATACTATTCCAACTAATCAGGTTAAAAACAATACTTCTTTCATTGAACACGAAGCAACTGTGAGTAAGATTTCTGAAGATCAATTGTTCTATTTGATGTCACGTGGCATTTCTGAACATGATGCGACACAAATGATTGTGATGGGCTTCATTGAACCATTCTCAAAAGAACTACCAATGGAATACGCGGTAGAGCTTAATCAATTGATTAAGATGGACATGGAAGGAAGTGTCGGTTAATGGTCAATTATGACGTCATTGTTGTCGGTGGAGGACATGCAGGTCTTGAGGCCTCTTTTGCCGCAGCACATTTAGGAAAACAAACGTTATTAATCACGTTAAATAAAAATATGATGGGCAATATGCCTTGCAATCCGTCAATCGGAGGGTCTGCTAAAGGTATTGTTGTAAGAGAAATTGATGCCCTTGGTGGCATGATGGGCAAAGCGGCCGATCATCAATATTTGCAAATTAAAATGTTGAATACTGGCAAAGGTCCTGGCGTTCAATGTCTAAGAACCCAACAAGATAAAATTGAATACCCTCGCTACATGCAAGAGTTAGCCCTTAATACTCCAAATCTTACTGTTCAAGAAGGAATGGTTGTTTCTTTAGTTGTTGAAGAAGGTAAAGTCACTGGTGTAACCTTAGCCGATAACACATGCATACACGCTAAAGCGGTCATTTTAACGACTGGCACTTATATGCAAAGTCAAACTTTTCGCGGCAGCGACGTAAAAGATGAAGGGCCAGATGGTGAAATGCCATCTTTGGGTTTATCTCCATTTTTAAGAAGTCTTGGTATTCAAACAATACGATTAAAAACTGGCACACCTCCAAGAATCAAAAAAGATTCAATTGATTTTAGTAAAGCTGTTCCGCAACCGGGAATGGGCGGTCGACTCGCTTTCTCTTATGAAACAAAAAAATTCATTCCGCTTGAAGAACAAGAAATGTGTTATCTAGTTTACACTACACCAACAACACACGATATCATTAGAACACATCTTGATGAGTCGGCTCTTTATGGTGGACTAGTAACTGGTGCTGGTCCAAGATATTGTCCCTCTATTGAATCAAAAATTGTTACTTTTGCTGATAAGGAAAGGCACCAATTGTTTTTAGAACCAGAATCCCGCTATACAGATTCTATATATTTACAAGGTTTTTCTACTTCCATGCCAATAGAGGTACAAGAAGAAATGGTAAAGTCCTTGCCAGGATTTGAAAATGCATTTTTCTTGAAATATGCATATGCAATTGAGTATGATGCGATTAGAACAGAAGAGTATGGTCCAACTTTAGAAATTAAAAAACTACCAGGCTTATATATTGGTGGTCAAATATGTGGCACTTCAGGTTATGAAGAAGCTGCAGCGCTTGGTTTAATGGCGGGTATTAATGCCGTATTAAAAATTGATGGTAAAGAACCATTAATCTTAAGGAGAGACCAAGCCTATATTGGCGTAATGATTGATGACTTAGTGACCAAAGGCACTGATGAACCATATCGACTTATGTCTTCACGCGCGGAATTTCGTCTTATATTAAGACACGATAATGCTGACATTAGATTAACTGATATTGGTCATCAAATTGGATTAATTTCTGATTCAAGATATGCGTTCTTTAAAAATAAAATCTCAAGTATCGAACAAGCCTCAAATATCTTAAAAACCACATACCTCGGAACAAAAAAAGAGGTTAATGAATATTTAAGAAAAATTGGTTCAAATGAATTAACAGGTGGCATTCAAGCATTTGAATTATTGAAAAGACCAAATGTTAAATACATTGAACTAGCAAAATTCATACCCACTTTACAATCAATCACAATGGACGACGATGCCATCGAAGAAATTGAAATCCAGGCCAAATATGAAGGCTACATCGTCAAACAAATTAGAGAAGCCCAAAACATGGTAAAATTAGAGGAGATGAAAATTCCTCAAGACATTGACTTTTTACATATGGACGGTTTAGCGCTCGAAGCGAGACAAAAAATGGATAAGATTCGTCCTCTAACTATTGGTCAAGCCTCTCGCATTTCTGGAGTTAATCCGAGCGACATCAGCGTCTTAATCTTCAATGTCAGAAAGGCACAATATGAATAAAATCAACTTTCTTTATGAATTAGAAAAGCGCGCAATTAAAGTATCCGCAATGCAACTCACCCAGCTATGGGATTTCATGGCTCATGTCTTAAAAACAAATGAACTATTTAATCTTACAGCTATCACTGATGAGGAAACTTTTGTTGAAAAGATGATTTTTGACTGCGCTTTAGCAATGTATGGTCAAGACTATGATCAAAAAGGCATTTTGGATATTGGCACTGGTGCTGGTTTTCCAAGCGTGGTTTTAGCTATACTTTGTCCAACTTCGCAAGTAATTGCTTTGGATAGCACCGCAAAGAAAATTGATTTTATTAAAGAATATGCAAAAAACAACGGCATCAATAATCTTATTACTATAAATGCTAGAGCCGAAGATTTTGCCAAAGAAAACCGTGAAAAATTTGATTATGTAATTGCTAGAGCGGTTGCGCCATTAAAAATCTTACTAGAACTTGCGTTTCCAATGCTTAAGGTTGATGGGCATTTTGTTGCCATGAAAGGCCTTGATTATGAAAACGAGATTACGGAAGCAACTACTGCTTTGAAAACATTAAAAGGCTCAATTGATTATATCTACGAAGATATTTTGCCTGAATCTGGTGAACATCGTTCTTTGATTTTTGTCAAAAAACTACACGAAACACCAAAAAAATATCCTCGTCCGTATACGGAAATTAAAAATAAAGCGCTTTAGATACTTATTATTACCACTTTTTCAATAATCGGTTTACAATAAATACGCTTCAGGGCAGCTGCAAAGCGACCGGCGGTAAACCCCGCAAGCCGAGATGGCATGAACTTGTGAAATTCAAGTGGCGACAGTAAAGTCTGGATGGAAGAAGCATCCGATTTTGGCCTTGAATGAAAGGTCTTTTATTTTTATGGAAACGTTTGATCTTGTACGCATTGTTATATTTTTTATCTTCATCGTCGGCTTTTTGGCAAAATTCGTCACAAAAATGTTTTTCCCTGACAATAAAATGTCGGCTAAATTTATCGCCAGAACAGCGGTATTTGCATCAATAGCGATTATTTTATACATTGTCCCATTCTTCAAATTTACTTTACCGATTTTTCCATCTTTTTTGGAAATACACTTAGATGAGATACCAGCCTTTATGGCCGGGTTTGCTTATGGTCCGTTATCGGCTTTTTTAGTTATCTTTATCAAAACGATTGTTAAGCTACCAATGACCAGCACCGCTGGAGTTGGGGAACTATGTGATATTGTTTATTCAGTTGCTTTTGTTGTTCCAGCAGCAATTATTTATAAAAGAAAGCACAATTTTAAAGGTGCATTAATTGGGTTAGGAGTAGCTACACTAATTCAGCTCGTTGTTTCATCTTTTACTACCACTTATATCATGCTTGATTTATACGTCTTGCTTTATCCAGGTTTAACTAGAGATATCATCTTAAGAATGTGCCAAGCCATCAACCCAGCAATAAAAAACTTAGGTATGGATTTCTTATTGATGGTCGTTTTACCATTTAACTTGCTAAAAGATGCAATAGTTTTGGTCGTTACTATCGTATTATACAAACGCTTACGTTTATTGTTTAAGAAAATTGAGGCACAAAAAAACTAGGGATTTATCGCCTAGTTTTTTGATGTATCTTACTCTTCGAAAGAGATTGCACCAACTGGGCATACACCAGCAGAATCTTCGTCTGCTTCGCCTGTAATGGGTTTTGCGGTACCATCATCAGCAAATTCAAAATCTTCTGGATAGGAACCAACGCAAGCGCCACACATAATGCACTCTTTAGCATCTACTTTTACTCTTTTTTTGGCCATGAGTAATGCCTCCTTGGATATATAAGACATTATAGTAATCTCGCGTCATATTTTCAATCAAATTAAGCATTTTCTTATAAAGAAATAGAAAAAAATATACATTATGCAATTTTGATTTCAAATTTGCCCACTAAGACAAGATAAATATCTTATCTTTTTATACAAAATTATCAACATTTCCAGTAGAATGTACATGGTCAGGTTGTCCATGAACGAAACAAGATTAGAAAAATTCAAAAACTATCGACGCTCACTCAACGAAGTGAAGGCTAATAGTCAGCAAGAAGAAGTCATTCAGGTCCGTCAACAAAGAACGGTAACCCAAACTTTAAACACGACTTCGACTTTGCCCTTGGATGAAGTATTGGGGAAAATCGACGAGCATCAAGAACGCCTCGTTGGAAAAAGAGTGACCAGAAGAAGCCTAGGCATTGCCGCTTTCATAGTGACAGGCATTTTGTTAGTGGTGGGAATTGTTATTTTCGCCATCTATGCATTTGGAGGAGGTAATTAACCATGAGAATCGCGGTAGCAATTGACGGACCAGCAGCCGCTGGAAAATCAACCATCGCCAAGAAAGTTGCTTTAATGCGCAATTTTTCTTATATCGACACTGGGGCGATGTATCGTGCATTTACATGGTATTGCTTGCAAAAAGGTGTTGATTGCCAAAATGAAGAGGCTTGTGTTGCTTTGATTCCTGAAGTTAATATTGAATTTAAACCCGGTTATGTCGTCTTATGCAATGGTATTGATGTGAGTAAGCAGATTAGAGAAACAAATGTTTCTGGAAATGTTTCTTACATTGCCTCATATAAAGACATCCGGTTGGCTCTTGTCGAACAACAAAGAAAAATGGCGGCGAAAGATTCGGTCATTATGGATGGTAGAGATATCGGCACTTATGTTCTACCTGAAGCAGAAGTCAAAATCTTTCAAGTGGCTTCGGTCGAAACACGCGCCCAACGCCGTTATTTAGAAAACCAAGAAAAAGGCATTCCTTGTACTTATGAAGAAATTTACGCTGATGTGCAAAAAAGAGATTACATCGATTCTCATCGCGATTTCGCACCATTAAAACCGGCGGAAGATGCGATTTTACTAGACACCTCTAATCTATCGATTGACGAAGTGGTTATCGAAGTTAACAACATCATCGACCAAAAACTGGAGGAATTAAAATGCCAAAAGGAATAGTGGCCATCGTAGGTTCACCCAACGTCGGTAAATCGACGATTTTTAATCGTCTTATCGGTGAAAGGCACGCTATTGTAGATGATGAACCAGGTATCACTCGCGATCGTTTGTACGGCCGCGTCGAATGGATGGGACACCAATTCTCACTTATTGACACAGGTGGAATTGAAATAGTTAATCGTCCTTTCCAAGAACAAATCCGCATGCAAGCGGAAATCGCCATCAATGAGGCGGATATCATTGTTTTCGTTGTAGATGGACGTCTTGGTATTACAACTGATGACCATGTGGTCACCGGTATGCTAAGAAAAGTAAAAAAACCGATCATTTTCGTGGTCAACAAGATTGACGAAGGGGCACACATCGCTAATGCTCATGAATTTTATGGGCTTGGCTTAGGTGAACCACTAATCGTCTCAGGTTCACATGGTATCGGGATAGGTGATTTATTAAACGAAATCATCAAAAATTTGCCCGAAGATAAAGATGAGTTAGAAGAAGAACAAATTACTTTTTGTGTCGTGGGACGACCAAATGTTGGTAAATCTTCACTCACCAATGCGATTTTGAATCAAGATAGAGTTATTGTCAGTGATATTTCTGGCACGACTAGAGATTCAATCGATACTCCATTCAAAAGAAACGAACAATCCTATTTAGTCATCGATACAGCGGGTCTAAAAAAACGCGGAAAAATCTATGAATCGATTGACAAATATTCGGCAATTCGCGCTCTAAAAGCAATTGAAAGAAGCGAAATTGTGTTATTAGTACTCGACGGCAAGCAAGGCATTACGGAACAAGACAAACACGTGATTGAATATGCGACCGACTTGCACAAAGCTATAATCATTGTCGTCAATAAATGGGATATCGTAGAAAAAGAAACAAATACCATGGCTCAATTTAAAAAGCGTATTCGTGACGAATATAAATTTCTGGACTATGCTCCGGTCGTCTTCGTCTCAGCGCTTAAAAAACAAAGACTCGACACTTTGTTTGATGCTCTAAACCTCGTGCACCAAGCTTATTATACCCGCATCAAAACAAGCCTCCTTAATGAGGTCATGCAAGATGCGCAAGTGATGAATCAAACTCCACACTTCAATGGTGGGAGATTAAAAATTCTTTACGCTTCACAAGTTAGCACAGCACCGCCGACCATTGTTCTATTTGTCAACGATCCGCAATATATGCATTTCTCTTATCAACGATATATAGATAATCGTCTTAGGGAAACATTCAACTTTGAAGGAACACCAATTCGCTTTATTTTGAAAAAACGGACCTCAGGTCTAAAAGAGTAAAAATATAAGTGCGTTACAATTGCTTGATGGTTGCAATGTGTTTAGAGTGTATTAATTGCTAAAAAAGTAATTTTTTAGTAGACTATACCCGTGAAAGGAAGATACATAAATGAATAAGTTCAACAGGAAAGATTTAGTTCAACTTGTTGCTGATGGCGGCCATTTTTCTAAAAAAGATGCAAGAACCGCTATTGACTTAGTTTTCGCCGAAATCGAAAAAGCCTTATTCGAAGGAAAAGAAGTAAACATTACCAATTTCGGTGTTTTCACACCTAAAACTCGTCAATCCCGTGATGGTACGCATCCAAAGAAACACACTCGTATCAAAATCGCCGAGACACGTTCAATTGGCTTCAGACTTTCGAAGAAAATTAAGAACAAATTAAACAAATAAGTTGACGGCCTAATCAGCCACACAATCATTACAAGAATTCTATATTCCTATTATCCCATATCGTTTTATCGCGGTCTGGGATTTTTCTTTGTCATTTTATCTTGATACGGCCAAGATATTTAAATATCATTAGAGATGAATTGAAATTTTCGCTTTAAAAGCGAGTAAAATAAAAGTATGGATCAAAAAATCATCGTTTTTCAGCAGTTAGCCAAACTCTTTGAAGAGCATGGTTTTAACTTATATTTAGTTGGTGGTACAGTTCGCGATTATTTGCTTGGATTATCACTTACTGATTTAGA
>JAAYCD010000019.1 GCA_012744375.1 Erysipelotrichaceae bacterium
CACTAAATCAACAATAATAATTACGTCAATGATAATCGAAAGTCATTGGCTTCGTATATTTCCCTAATTGGTGGGTTGTCTCTACGCTAGGCCGTAACATCTAGCACTACGAATTATAACTTTCGAAACAACATGTGTTTGTTTCTTTGTTATTCTTTAAAGTAGAGGCTCCGATTAGTGGAGCTGTTTTTTATTTTTAAGGAGATTGAATCAAATGAAAAACAATGTTCTCAGAATCGTAGCTCTTGGTGGTTTATTGGTAGCCGCCTCAGCATCATTGATCGCTTGCAATGGCGGTCCTGCAAAAGGTATGAAAGTCGGCTTAATTGCCCTTCACTCTGCCTCTTCGTCCACTTACGACAAAAACTTTGTCGAAGCATTCAAAGCCAGTGCTAAAAAATTAGGCTTTACGGCTGTCGTCCGCGAGGACATCCCAGAAGATCAAACATGTCAAGAAGTCGCTGAAAACTTAGCGGAAACTGGTTGCAAAATTATCTTTGCCGATAGTTTTGGACACGAAGACTACATGATTGAGGCCGCAAGAAATTACCCAGATGTGGAATTCTGCCACGCCACTGGTACTAAAGCAGCTCAAACAAAATTACCAAACTTCCATAACGCTTTCGCCTCTATTTATGAAGGTCGTTATCTCGCCGGTGTTGTTGCTGGATTAAAACTTCAAGCCATGAACCCAGCTACAAAGAAAATCGGTTATGTTGCCGCATTCCCATATGCCGAAGTAATTTCTGGTTATACCTCATTCTTCCTTGGTGTTAAGAGCGTGGTCAACAACGTCACAATGGACGTCAAATATACCAACTCTTGGTATGATGAAGTTGCTGAAAAAGCTGCTGCTAACGCATTAATCGCTGGCGGTTCCGTCTTAATTAGTCAACACGCTGACTCCTATGGCGCTCCATCTGCTTGTGAAGAAGCAGGCGTTCCAAATGTCACTTACAATGGTTCCACCGCTGCTCAATGCCCAGAAACATTCATGGTTTCTTCCAGAATTAACTGGTCTCCATACTATGAATTTGTTGTTAACAAAGTTCTTGATGAAGAAGAAATTCCATATGACTGGTGTGGTGGTTTCGCCGAAGGTTCTGTTGAAATTTCCGAACTTGGCAAAAACGTCGCTCCAAACACAAAAACCACTGTTGATTCAGTTAAAGCTGAATTAGTCGCTGGCACACGTAAAGTGTTTGATACAAGCAAATTCACCGTTGGTGGTCAAGCTCCAACCGAAGAAAACATGGCCCCAAACAAACAATGGACATTTGATTACCCAGCCGGTACCAAATTCATTGAAGGCGGTTTCTATCACGAATCCACATATCGTTCTGCTCCAAGCTTTGATGTTATCATTGATGGCATTAATGTACTTAGCGATGCTGCCTAATTAACTCGTTATTGAGTCACTATAAACAACTGATTACTGTCTAGCGGGGCCAACCACCCCGCTAGAATGGGCTTTAAATTATGAAAAAAGAATTAACAATTGTATTAAAAGGGATTAGCAAATCGTTTGGTGGCGTAGTGGCCAACCAAAACGTTAACCTTGAATTATATTCAGGAGAAATTTTATCTTTGCTAGGAGAAAATGGCTCTGGCAAAACTTCCTTAATGAACGTTTTAGCCGGCATTTATTATCCTGATGAAGGTGAGATTTTTTATTACGGCGAACGAATTGAGATCAAATCGCCGGCCGATGCTTATAAATACCATGTTGGCATGGTGCATCAACACTTCAAATTGGTCGATACATTTACCGCTGTTGAAAACGTGGTAATGGGTTTAAAAAGAAAAGATTATAAAGCCATTGCTGAACTAGAAGGCGTTCCATATCGCGGTTATAACTTAAAAGAAAGCGCTAGGCGCATGGAAGAAATTTGTAAGAAATACGGCTTTAAAGTTGACCCATGGCAAGTCGTTAACACCATGTCGGTCAGCGAAAAACAAACTTTAGAAATAGTGAAGGTTCTCTTTAGAGGAGTAAATGTTTTAATTTTAGATGAGCCGACTGCAGTTTTAACTCCTCAAGAAACCGAACATTTGTTCAATGTCTTGCGCAACATGAAAAAAGCAGGCAAGTCAATTATCATCATCACTCACAAATTGAATGAAGTTTTAGAAATTAGCGATCGCGTTGCCGTTTTGTGCAAAGGAACAATTGCTGGTGATATTTTAACTAAAAAGGCCAACGAAGAAATTCTCACTGAGATGATGGTTGGTCGTAAGATTGACTTAAATATTCATCGCGGTGAAATTCCTGCCGCTAATGTAAGAATGAAAATTCAAGATTTAAGTTTAACTAATCGTGATGGTCGTAGAGTCTTAAAAAACATTTCCTTTGAAGTTAATGGTAGCGAAATTATCGGTATTGCGGGCATTTCAGGAAGTGGTCAAAAAGAATTGTTGGAAACTATCGCTGGTTTAAATAAAAACACCGAAGGTACAATTATTTTTCACAATCCTAAAAAAGATAAGCCAGTCACTTTTTACCATAAAGACATTAAACAAATTAGAGAACTAGCGACACAAAACAAGTTTTATCACCGCGACGATCCAAAAAAACAACCGATTGATTTAACTAATGTTAGCAACAAACAATTAATCGAAATGGTGAACAACGAAGAAATTATTTTTTACGAAGATGAAATCATGGACTTAAAAGGCAAAAAGCCGTTAGAAATTCGTGATTTAGGAATAAAATTATCTTTCGTCCCAGAAGATAGATTAGGCATGGGTTTAGTCGGCAATATGGACATTATTGACAACATGATGCTTCGCAGTTTTAGAAAAGGGAAAGGTATTTTCTTAGAAAAAAAACAACCTGAACAATTAGCGGAAAAAGTTGTTAATCAATTAGAAGTCAAAACTCCAGACTTAACAACACCTGTTAAAAAGCTTTCTGGAGGTAATATCCAAAAAATATTAGTCGGTAGAGAAATATCTTCCCAACCTAAAGTCTTAATGGTTGCTTATCCAGTAAGAGGCTTAGATATTAACTCTTCTTATCTTATTTATCATCTCTTAAATGAACAAAAAGAACGTGGCGCAGCCATTATCTATGTCGGTGAAGACTTGGATGTAATCTTGGCGCTTTGCGACCGTGTATTAGTGCTTAGAGATGGCGAAATCGCAGGCATCTTAAATTGTAGAGAAACAAATAAAATCGAAGTCGGTTTATTAATGACTAAAAATAACAAGGAGGAAAACGCTAATGGCTAATGAAAATACTGCTTTAAGAAAACCATTGGTGCATATTTCTCGCCGCAGTGATGTAACTAAAAAAACGATGATCATCACCAAAGCCATTTGTATTTTTGTTGCTTTCTTATTATGCGGACTTATTTCCACGGTTGTTGCTCCAGGCAGTTTTTTAGATTTCTATCTTTATTTATATGAAGGCACAATGTTTTCACGTAACACGATTCTCGCCACCGTATGGAATGCTGGCTTATTGCTACTTATTGCTGCCGCCATCACTCCTGCTTTTAAAATGAAATTTTGGAACATCGGTGCTGAAGGACAAGTGTTAATGGGTTGTTTAGGCGCAGCCATTATCATGAAGTTTGTTGCTCCATCTATTCCTAATGTTTTAGCTTTATTATTGATGTTTGTTGTCGCGGCAGTATTTAGTATGCTTTGGTCGTTTATTCCTGCTTTTTTTAAAGCAATTTTTAATACTAATGAAACATTATTTACCTTGATGATGAACTACGTCGCAATGGGTATTGTCGCTTCATTCTCGCTTAGATATAAGGCTCCAACCAGTACTTCTATTGGCATAATTAATCAGGACACTAGACTAGGTTGGCTACCAGAAATCGGTGGCTATAGATATATCATCAACATTATTGTTGTTATAGTCATGGTTGTCTTGGTGTGGGGTTATTTAAAGTTCAGCAAACACGGATATGAAATATCTGTTATTAACGGCAGTGAAAGAACTGCTGAATACGTCGGCATTAATGTTAAATTTGTTACCATTAGAACGATGCTTGTTTGTGGTTTGGTGTGTGGCATTGCCGGATTCTTAATTGTCGCTGGCGCAAGTCATACGGTAAGCGATGCGGTCGTTGGAGGCCGAGGTTTTACTGCAGTAATGATCAGTTGGCTCGGTCACTTTAATCCTTTAGAGATGATGCTTTATGCTTTATTAAATGCATTTATTACAACTGGTAGTAATAACGCCGCGGGTAACTTGGGCTATAGTGGTGAAGTTGCTAAAGTCTTGTCTGGTTTCTTTTTCCTCGCAATTTTAACTAGCGAATTTTTCATTAACTTTAAAGTTAAATTAAATATTTCTTTCAAAAAGAAAGATGCCACCAACGCCAATTTTGAAGGAGGTAAATAAGCGATGTTTTTAACTATTATTATCGACTCAATCCGTTTTTCCACCGTTTTCTTATTTGGCTCCGCTGGCGAAACTATCACTGAAAAATCAGGACACTTAAATTTGGGCACACCAGGCATTATGTGTATCGGTGCGATGGGTAGCGCTATTGGTGCTTACATTTATTTAAGCGCTATTGGTGGCGCTGGTAACGCTAACTGGTTTATGGCTATATTTATGCCTTTACTATTTTGTTTGTTGTTCGCTGGAGCGGCTGGCGCACTATTTTCTTTCTTTGCAGTGACACTGCGTTGCAACCAAAACGTCACTGGTTTGGCAATAACTACCTTAGGTGTTGGTTTATATCCATTCGCCACATCAATGTTAGATGGATCTGTCACAATGGGTTTTTCCACTATTGCTCATCGCTATATCACCACTCTCTTTCCAAAAGCTTTCGTTGAAAGTAACTGGTTGACTCAACTTCTTTTCTCTTATGGCATACTTGTTTATTTAGCGATTGCCGTTGCGATAACCATTGCTATTGTTATGAAAAGAACTAGAGTTGGTTTGTTCCTTAGAGCGGTAGGTGAAAATCCTTCTTCCGCTGATGCGGCCGGCATTAGTGTTGACAAATATCGCTATTTAGCCACCATTATCGGCTCAGCGATTTCTGGACTAGGCGGTATGTTTTATTTATTCGACCGCACAAGCGGGGCTTTTGAATTTGTTGTTGATGCTTATGGCTGGCTCGCTGTCTCACTTGTTATTTTTACAATGTGGAATACAGAAATTGGTATTGGTGGCTCGTTCTTATTTGCTTTCTTATATATTTTCCCAAAATACTTAAATGTTTCCGGTCCAGACAAAAAATTAATCGAATTAGTGCCTTATCTTGCAACAATTGTGATTCTCGTCTTAACAAGCATTTTCTCAAAACGTATGGGCATGGCACCCGCAGGACTGGGGCAATCATACTTTAGAGAAGACCGGTAAAAGCAAATGCGGATAAAGTAAAAAAAACTAAAAGGAGCAGTTTGAAACCACTCCTTTTTTATTATTGATTAAGCGCTATTGAGTTTGTTTTTTCCCAATCAGGGTTGTTAATCGCGCAATGCCCCAAACAAGCAAAGCGCCGACGCTATTGGTGAGAATAACAGCAATTAAATTCCACAGCATGCCAATATTCCAATTAAACGCCATACCGAAGAAAAACATATTAGCGATACAGTGTTGCAAGCCTGTAGCTACGAATAAGGTAATTGGCACGATAATGCCGATAATTTTCATTCCAAAGTTATCAAATTTCTTATAAGAATAAACAGCGACATAAACCATCGCACCGCACAAAATTCCTTCCATAAACACATAATCTGAGGCAACTTTTGAATTAGAAACAGAAACTGCTAAACCTTGTAAACCGGTGAAATTCAGGCAAACAAAATGTAACAAAATGCCTAGAGCAAAGGCGCCGACAGCATTGCCTAATAAAATAATTATCAAATCAATTATTCTTTCTTTAATCTTGCTTCTATCATCAAGGAAAAAACCTACTCTTCCTGTATACAAAGCCAAAGCAAACAAACAAATAATAATTAATCCAATGGA
The DNA here is from genome assembly GCA_012744375.1 of Erysipelotrichaceae bacterium. GTDB lineage: Bacteria > Bacillota_I > Bacilli_A > RFN20 > CAG-826 > RUG14515. The sequence continues at coordinate 5,948 of JAAYCD010000019.1, forward strand.
GAATAACGCGGACGCTGCAAATTTTACAACCCCCAAATTGGTGGGTAAATAATAAGTGGCGAGTAAGAAAATAAACGAACCTACTCCAACCGCGAGCCCGGAATAAATTCCGGAAACAAACAACTTCAAATACTTTATCATCCTAAAACACTGGTTTGTTGTCAATGAATGCTTTAATGTTGGCCCCACTATAAACTGGGATCCCGAGGGCTTCTAGTCTACTTCTTCCTCCTTGAAAACCCTTTTCAATAGCGACCGCTACGCCCACGACTTCTGCTCCGGCTTGTTTGCATAAATCAACCAAACCCAACGAGGCATTTCCTTCCGCTAAAAAATCATCGACAATTAAAACTTTCTCTCCTTCCTGAATAAACTTTTTATCAACCGTTACGACGGATGAGATTGAGCGAGTAAAAGATTTAACTTCTGTGGTATATAAATTATTGCCTGTGATGGCAGATTTGCTCTTTTTAGCGAAGGTAAGAGGAAGATTATCCATCTCTTCCGCGACAGCGAAAGCAATTGGTAAGCCGCTGGTTTCGATGGTCAGAATCCGATCGGCTTTAAAAATAGTAGCAATTTCTTTTGCAAGAAGGCGCACTAACTTTACATCGATTTGATGATTAACAAACGAATCGACTTTTAAAATGTCGTTGTTAAGAATGTAACCATCTTTTAAGATTCTTTCCTCTAATAGTTTCATAATTACTTATGGATTTCCTCATTCCACTTGTCGATATCTTCTTGAGTGGCGACATAAACATATGGAGTATTTCTTTCAATCTCGTTATAGTCGAGGCCATAGCCTACTAAAAAATAATTTTCTAATAGTATTTTGCCTACGTAATCGATTTGAACTTCTGTAGAACGAGCATATACTTTGTCAAATAAAGTGACAACGATAATTTGTTTTGGCTCGTAATTTTCTTTAATGTGTTCAATTAAAAATTTCATCGAAACACCAGTATCAACCACGTCTTCAACAATGATGACAGTTCGACCTTTAATCTCGATTTCAAATTCCCTTTTTAAGTTAATTTTGCCAGTAGATTTTGTACCGTTATAAGAAGAGATTTGGATAAAATCGGTCAAAATTGGGCGATCAACACGCTTAATTAAATCAAACATGAAGTTCAAAGCCCCTTTCATGACACCAAGAAATAACGGGGTTCTTTCCTCGTTTCTGAGTTTAATGGTTAATTCGCCACCAATACGACGGCAAATCGCCAATATTTCTTCTTCCGTTAATACAATTTTATGTTCCATATAAACCTCTATTCCCATTCGATTGTTGCAACAGGTTTATTGGTAACGTCGTATAAGACACGATTTACACCTTTAACCTCTGCTAAAATGCGATCTCTAATTTTACCTAATAACGCATAAGGAATTTCCTCAATTGTCGCCGTAACCGCATCAACACTATTCATCGCACGAATGATTACTGGCCATTCATATGTCCGTTTTCCATCTTTGATGCCTGTTGATTGAATTGGTGGTACAACCGTAAAAAACTGCCACACCTTTTGATCCAAACCAGAAGCAGCAAACTCTTCTCTAAGAATAGCATCGCTTTCTCTAACTGCTTCCAATCTATCTCTTGTGATTGCGCCAATACATCTTACCCCTAAGCCTGGCCCAGGGAAAGGTTGGCGATACACCATGCCATGTGGCAGACCCAAAGCTTCGCCAACTTGGCGAACTTCATCTTTATACAATAATTTGATTGGTTCAACAAGCTTAAAACCTAATTGTTCAGGTAGCCCACCGACATTATGGTGAGCCTTTACACCATCGCTTTCTAAGATGTCAGGATAAATTGTCCCTTGTCCTAAAAAATCAATACCATCGAGTTTTTGTGCTTCTTTTTTGAACACTTCTATGAATAAACGACCAATAATTTTACGTTTTTGTTCTGGTTCTTCTACCCCTGCAAGAGCATCAAGGAATTCGTCCGCAGCATCAACATAAATGAGATTTGCTTTTAGTTCGTTTTTAAACACTCTAATGACTTCTTCGCTCTCGTTTTTTCTTAATAAGCCATGATTAACGTGAACACAAACTAATTTTTCACCAATTGCTTTAGCTAGTAAAGCGGCACAAACCGACGAATCGACCCCGCCAGATAATGCTAAAAGGACGCGCCCATCTTTGACGGTCGCTTTGATTTCTGCGATTTGTTCGGCGATGAAAACATCGGCCATTTTTTTCGAGGTGATGCGCATCATCTTTGGGTCTCTTACATTTCCACTCATAGTTGCTCCTTAATTTTAATAATGAAATTCAAATGGTTTTCGTCATCCATTATTGCTAATTATTGTCGCTTATTTAGCGTCAAAATTTAAAGGTTATGCTTTATTTTAATCGCAATCGGCTATTTGTCTACCGATTTTGATACAAAGTAGCTAAAACAATAACGCTTTTTTGTTAGTTTATTACTCTTAGATGACGGAAGTAGGAAGACATACCATCATGATGGTGATATTTAACTTATTTCACTAATGTTTGTGGATAATATTCCGCTTTCAAAAATAAAAAAAGTTCCTACTAAACTATCATAAATAGAGTAGGAACATTAATAAAGTCTAAACTTAACTTTTATGGCTTTTTATTAATATAAACCCGGCTTATATATACCTTTATCGACCAAAGCTTTTAAGGACTTAACTACTCCTGGTTTATCTTCTTTATATGTGACGCCAAACCAGACACTAGAAGTGGCTAATAAGCGCAATTCTGCCTTGCCTTCACTCACTAGTTCATCAATGACTGTCGGAATTAAAAATTCAGCTTTCGGGACATTGATATTGGCTTTTAACCAAAGTGGAAATTTTTCTTTTAAGTGTTTGATTAAATCAACATTAAAAGCGAACAAATTCATCGATACCAATTGATCGGATTGAACATTAAAAGCTCCACTTCCATCTAAAGGTTGGCAAACGATGTTGCCGTTACCATCTTTACTAACGGAAGATTCGACTAATTTAGTTAAAAAACCTTTTTCATTACCAAAGGTAACTCCTCTTTTAACCGCCCCATTTTCAGTCATGGTGTTAACAATCTTAAAAGCGACATTGGCATATTTTCCAACGCTATTTTGTGGTAGCGATTTTAAATATTCATAAGCGACGCGATAAGCATCTTGACCATAAAAATCGTCACCGTTGATGATGATAAAATCTTCTTTGATTAAATCTCTAGCGGCATAAATGGCGTGCGCTGTGCCCCATGGTTTTTCTCTCCCTATTGGGCAAACAAAACCTTCTGGAAGATCGTTTATATCTTGGAAAGCGTATTTCACATCGATTATTTTTTCTGCGCGTTTTCCAATTGTGTTTTTGAAATCTTCATAGAAATCTTTTTTAATAATGAAAACCACACTATCAAAACCTGCTCTTTTAGCATCATAAATTGAATAGTCCAATAAAAAATTGTTGAACTCATCCATGGGTTCCATCTGTTTTAAACCACCGAAACGAGACCCCATTCCGGCGGCAAGTATTACTAGTTGCATATGTTGTAATTCCTTTCAATTAGAAAAATAAAGCAGCCGCACCAATTTTACCGGCATCATAGCCAAGTACTGCTGGCACAACCTGTACCTCTGGGGTGAATTTATAACCATAATTATAAGCTCTTAGGTACTGATTTACACGAGCAAATAAAAATTCTCCCGCATTAGCAACACCGCCAGAAAGGACGATGACGTTTGGTCGAAAAATATTGCAATAGTTTAATAAACCTTCACCTAAATATTTCACGAAATAATCAATAACTTTTAAAGCGGTTGGATCGCCTTGTTTGGCAGCCCCAAACGGAACTGTGCCATCAACAAAATTTAAGTCTGGAGCTAATTTCCACATTAAGGAATCGCGATTTTCTAACATTGCTTTTTTTGCTTCGCGAGTTAAAGCGGTCGCAGAAGCATAGGCTTCTAAACAGCCATTTCTACCACAGGTGCATTTTTCGCCATCAACCACGATGGTCATATGGCCAAGTTCTCCGCCTTTAGATTCGTTACCTTCTAATAGTTTTCCATTAACGACAATCGCTCCGCCAACACCAGTACCAAGTGTTACCATAATCATGGTAGCGAAATTTTTACCAGCGCCAAAACGGGCTTCGCCTAAAGCGGCGGCATTTGCATCGTTAATTAATTTAATTGGGTAAGGTAATATTTCGTGAATTAAATCAGCAACACGCACGTTTTCCCATCGTAAATTATTAGCGTAATTGACTGTGCCAGTAGAAACGTCTAGTGTTCCCGGACTACCAATTCCGATGCCAACGATTTTGTCCTCCAAGTGGTGTGAAGCTATATAATGTTGCACTAAAATTGTTAACTTTCTAATGCAAACTTCACCTGGTTCCCATTTGCTAACAGGCATAGAAAAAGTTTCGTAAATTTTGCCGTCGCTGTCGACAGCGGCACCTTTAATAGATGTACCCCCGATATCAATACCAATAGCTACCATGGGCAATAACTCCTTACTATAATTCTTTTATTGAGTAAAAGACAAAGTTGTTATCGGTGTCAACATAGCCGACTTCTTTATCTTTTATCATGATGTAACCATCTTCGTTGACAAAACCAACTTTAACATTAGCGCGTATAATGTCCCCATCAGGAGTCAAGTCCGCAAATTTTTGACGATTGATAAATATCCCTTTACGAGCTATATAACCAACCATTGTCTTACCTACGAAGACATTTTTGCCATAACATTCAACGATTTGCATGTTATTTTCCAGTTTTCTCCACGTATGGACCAACTTTTTGTCCGCTTTGTACTTTGACGTTTTCAAGTTTGGCGAAACAAACGCTTGCTTCATTACCAACTTCAACATTGTTCATTTCAACATTTGGGCCAATTGAGCAGTCTTCCCCAATGACAGATTTTCCAAGGATAACGGTATTTGGATGAATAACTGTATCTTGACCAATAACGACATCTGGAGAAATATATGCCGAATCAATATCATCAATAGAAACTCCTGATAACATTAACCTCTGATTGATTCTACGACGCATAATTTTTGCCGCATACGCTAGTTGGACACGGTTGTTGATACTGAAGACTTCTTTCATTTCTTCGGCGACGAAAACGCCGACATGATATCCGTCGTTAATCAATAATTGCACCAATTCCGACAAATAGAAAAGATGGCGATTATTGTCGACCGACAGTCTTTCAATATATTTGAAAAGGAGTTCGTTGTCAACTATACAGATGCCTGTATTAACCTCGTTGATTTCATATTCACTAAAAGTGCAATCGCTTTCTTCTCTGATTGCGAGGATACGGTTGCTCTTTTCTTCGCGAATAATTCGACCATAACCTTTAGTGTTATCTAAGACCGCTGAAACAACGGTCATATCATATTTGTTTTTTTCATGAATGCGGAAGATGGAGCGCAGTGTGTCGGCTTCTACGAGTGGTGTATCACCATAAATAACTAAAGTTTGTCCAGGTTTGTCTTCTAAAATTGGTTTGGCTTGTAAAACCGCATGGCCTGTGCCTAATAAACGAGCTTGCCAGACGACATCAGAATCCTTTTCGACAAGACTTTTCGTTAATTCGCCACCAAAGCCAACCACAGTGACAATATGCTTTGGATCAAGTTGCTTAACAGCATCAATCACGTAATTGATAATTGGTTTACCAAGAATTGGGTAACTGACCTTAGAATGTTCAGGGTCACGAGAATTCATTCCCGCCCCTTTTCCTGCTGCTAAAATCACTACGTTTTTATCCATAAATTTTCTCCTTTATTTAAGAACTCTTGCCAATTCAACTTGATAACGATTTTCTAACTCTTTGAAAACTTTTTTTAATAATTTTTTATCGGTGCTTAAAGCGAATACCGCTGAGCCGGAACCAGTTAATTGTACGATTTTCAAACCATAACCTTTCAACAAATCAATGATGGTTTGAATTTCGGGAACAACAGAAATAGCTGCTGCTTGTAATGCATTAGAGATGTTGGCGGCAATCGCGTCATCATCACCCACTGCTAAGGCTTCAACTATTTTATCAATGTTACAAATTGGTAAATCCATTGTATCAGCAATTTGATATATTTCTCTAGTGGGACATCCTGCTTCTGGTTTTACAAGTAGGACAAAATAATTGTTTTTGATAGTAATTGGGGTAATTAAATCCCCAATACCTTGACAACGCGCCGGAACGTTTTTTACAAAAAATGGAATATCACAACCGAGTGTTTTACCAATATTCATTAATTCTTCGTCGCTGGCACCTAAATTCAAAATATTGTTAACGGCTTTTAGCGTAACAGCGGCATTAGAAGATCCACCACCTAAACCCGCTTGAATTGGTATGACTTTGTGAATAAAAACACTAAATTTTTGATTAAATTTGTATATCTTTTGTAGTTTATGGAGTGCCAAAGTGGCGAGATTATATTCATAAGCACCGTTAGAAAAATCATCCACGGTTACCAAGTTGTCGCGAGTGGTATTTAGTTTAGAAATAATTAAAGAATCGTGAAGCGAAATAGGAAGGAGAATCATATCTAACTTGTGATAACCGTCTTCCCTTTTGCCAACAATGTTTAAGCAAAGATTAATTTTGGCATAACTCCGAGTGTGTAGTGTTTTCATATTAATTCCATCTTACCTTCTTAAAATTCATTTTTGTAGACCTTAAGTCACTTATTCAAATATTCGTAAATGTCGTTATAAATTTGTGGGGATAAATCCTCAGGACGTGCTTGGGTGTTTAGTTTTAAATTTTCGCAAAGCGCTACTGCCTCGTCCTTATTATTCACAAACGATAACAAATTATTAAGGATGGTTTTGCGTCGGTTAGCAAATAGTTGTTTGCACATTTTATATATGGCAGTGGCTTTATTCTTATCTGTTTTTGGGTTGATATTTATTCTAAACACC
>JAAYCD010000084.1 GCA_012744375.1 Erysipelotrichaceae bacterium
AACACCTTTTTTCATAACTTAATTCTCCTTCCGCCTTGAACTCTATATTCTCGTTCAAAGAAAGTTTGCCCATAAATATTAGCAAAATTAATTATTGTTAGCAAACTATTTATAAAAATATTTATAATTAGATTTTTTTAAAAGCAAATTTAGGCTTTGTAAACAAAGAAATTATCTTCAAAATATAAGTTTTGACCTATAAATGCTGAATCATAACAGGAGAATGTTTTTGTTGGTAAAATAAGTGTGCTAAATTATTAATTGAGCAAAAATTATGCTAAATGGTGCTAATTTTCATTAAATGCAACCGAAAGTTGCGAAAATTCTAACCAGAGTTGGTGGCGCAACCAAAACACAAAATGCTAGATTGGGGCTGTCAGAAAGAGAGGACAGGTTTATGACAATTGAGATTGCTGACAAATTAGTTAAATTAAGAAAAAAATATGGCTATTCCCAAGAAGAACTGGCAAATAAATTGGGTATATCCAGACAAGCGGTTAGTAAATGGGAACGTGCCGAAGCTTCTCCAGATACTGACAACCTCATCTGTTTAGCCAAACTTTATGGTGTATCTTTAGATGAATTATTAGCCACTGACGCAGATTTAGACACTATTATTAAAGAACAAGTAAAAGACAAAGACAAAGACAACGACGGGAAAATTATCATTGATGAGGCTGGCGTGCATATTACGGATGAAGACGGTTCCTCCTTGGTAATTAATAACAAAGGTGTTCATCGCAAAACAATGCGTAAGGTTAGAAAATCTAGACTAGGCATCTTTAATGATATGTTCGAAGGCGTTTTGTTCCTTGTGGCCGCGGTTACTTATATCTTATTAGGTTCCTTATTAGATATGTGGCGCAATGGCTGGGTTGTCTTTTTCCTTCCAGAAATTATCTGTTCGACAGTTAGAGCGATCGACAAGAAAAACCCACGCAACTTTAATATGCCTTTCCTAGCCACATTCACATTCTTCTTTGTGTGCATGGTTTATCCAGGTTTTGATACTCCATTATGGCATCCAATGTGGGTGGTATTCTTAGCTATTCCAGTTTACTATTCACTTGTATCTGCTATTCGTAAAGGAATTGGTGCGGAAAAACTTACCGAAGACGAAGAATTTGAAGAAGTTGAAGACAAGAAATAATTATGGCTAAATATGTAGTTTCTTTAGGTGGAAATGCGCTTGGTAACAATGCGCAAGAACAAAAACAAGCGTTGGTCAAAGTGGCAGAAGCCATTTCTGATTTAATAATTGCCAATCACCAAGTAGCGATCGTCCATGGAAATGGACCTCAAGTTGGGATGATTAATCTTGCTTTTGAATCTTCAAAAGAAACACCAAACATGCCATTTCCTGAGTGTGGTGCGATGAGCGAAGGCTATATCGGCTATCACATTCAAAATGCTTTATATAACTGTTTAAGAAATAGAAACTACAACAAAACTATTGCAACAATAGTCACTCAAGTTTTAGTCGACCCAAACGATTCGAACTTTTCAAATCCCACGAAACCAATCGGTGCTTTTTATACAAAGGATGAGGCTACAAAAATCGCTTTAGAAAAAGGTTACACAATGAAAGAAGACGCAGGACGTGGTTATCGTCGTGTAATTGCTTCTCCCTTACCAATTGACATCATAGAAAAAGAAACCATTAAAGTCTTATTAGAAAACGGACAAATTGTTGTGTGTGCTGGCGGTGGTGGCATCCCAGTTATTGAAGTTAATTGTAGGTTAGAAGGTATAGACGCAGTTATCGATAAAGATTACGCTTCAAGCAAGCTAGCCGAACTAATTAACGCAGATTATTTAGTTATTTTAACCGCGGTCGATAACGTTTTGATCAATTATCGAAAAGAAAACGAAAAGAAATTAACGCAAGTTAATAAAGAGGAATTAGAAAAATATCTATTAGAAGGTCATTTTGCTAAAGGAAGTATGTATCCAAAAGTTCAAGCCGCAATTAATTTTATAACCGCTAACCCAGGAAAAACTGCGATTATAGCGTCGCTTGATAATGCTGTTGAAGCATTCAAAGAAAAAGCTGGCACTATCATAAAATAATACCATTCTTATCTTAATATTTATTTATTCTTCTTATTTAGAGTTTTCCAAGATTTAAGTTTCTTGATTGGTGCCCATTTTTGGTAAATTCTTTGATAGTATTCGCGCCACAAATTCTTGACGTGTTCTTTGCTATAAAAATCACTAATTAATTGACTACCTTCTTGATAGTGCTCATAGTAAGCATTGTCGGTTGATAATTTCTCAAGTTCTTTACAAAAACCATCAACATCAGGTGCCTTTGCATATGTGTCCTTATCATTAAAGAGAATTTCTTCATATAATTCTAAATTACGAAGTAGGATAGGCTTTTTAGAGTTAACTGCCTCTAAAATTGACATTGGGAACAACTCATCAAAAGACGGCATAAAGAGCAAATCACACATATTGAAAATTCCGTTCATTTCCACTCTTGGAATGATACCGATGAATTTCACATTTTCTGGAGGATTGTCCATGATGGCTTTTAGTTCCTTATATCCGTCAGTAATCGCACCAAAAGAAAAGCCACCAGCCCACACAAACACCATGTCGGGATTGCGTTTGGCGCACTCAACGTAGTCTTTAACACCTTTACGTGTTTGCACTTGTCCGCACCCCATCACAACGAATTTATCGTGTGGAATGCCATATTTATCGCGAAGCGCATTACGTTCTTCTAAAGAAATTTCATGAAACTTATCGTGATCAACAAAATTTGGAATATAAGTAATGTTCTCTCTTTTAAGCCCTAGTTTTACTAAAGGCTCAATGAAAATTGGGTTTACCACAACCGCTTCGTCCGCTTTACGATAAGCGTGAGCAACATACTTTTTGAAAATCGCAAAAATTGGTTTTGGCATCTTCAAAGAACCTTCAAAAGTTTCTGGTAAACAGTGCACATAAGTGACATTGATATGTCTTTTATTCAACCGGACAACATACTGTGGATTGAAAGTATGCATGTGGTAAATATCGAAGTTGCTCTTTGGACTATTGATCGCCACTTCAAAAACATCGCTATTTTCTTTTACTAGGGCGACTTGCTCGATATACGCTGACCCTACACCCTGACCATCTACAGATGTGGCTTGCGACAACATGTTGATTCGAATTTTGTTCATCATAATGATTTTACTCGCTTATTATTAAATCCAAAACTTGTTTATTAATATTTCTACTTGTTTTTTTAAGGAAGTTTCGGTGAAATCATTGTCGCATTAAAATGGGCTTTTTTCTATCAAAACAACACTTTTAGGCCATTATTGATTAAAAAAATCGGGGCATTACAACAAAAAATATGTGTTTTTCGAAATATTTATCGTTGATAATTGTTCATAATTAAAAACGATTTATGCTAAAATACATGCATTATCCTAAAAATTAATCACAGGAGGCAAAAATATGATTAGTAAAAAGTTGGCTATCCAAGTATTAAATGAGGCACTTTCTACTGGCGCTGATTACGCAGAAATCTTCTTTGAAGATAGCAGTTCTCACTCAGTGCTTATTGAAAATGGCAAAGTTGAAACTTCTAGCTCAAACTCACTATGTGGCGTTGGTTTACGTTTACTAAAAGAAAACCAATGCATTTATGGTTATACAAATGATTTATCAAAAAAGGGCTTATTAGCTCTAGCAAATTCCTTAAACAAATCATTTAATGGCGAACGTTTAATCACAGTTACCAAGTTAGACATGATTAAAGCAAAAAATCGCAATCCAGTCAATCGCAGTTATAACGATGTACCAGCCGAAGACAAAATTGCTCTTTTGCGCGAAGGTGTTGACGAAATCAATTCCCTCAAAGATCCACGCATCGTTAGAACATTCGCAAACTTTGCCGACACGCATCGCTTTGTCGCTGTCTTTAACTCTAAAGGCAAATGGTTCAAACGCGACGCTGAATTCGGCAGAATGATGTTCCAAGTTATCGCTGCTGATCAAAATGGTTTTGAAACTGGTTATGAAGCTCCAGGTGCTCAACAAGACATCAGTTACTTCAGAACAGAAAAAGTCAATCCAAAAAAATGTGCAAGAAAAGCTGCTCAAACAGCGCTCAAGATGTTAACCGCTGCTGAATGTCCAAGTGGCAAAATGCCAGTGGTCATAGGCAATGGTTGGGGTGGTGTCTTATTCCACGAATCTTGTGGTCACCCACTTGAAGCAAGCGCGATTGCTAAAGGTTTATCTTGTTTCTCAAAAAATAAAATTGGCGATATGATCGCTTCCCCAATTGTTAGCGCCGTCGATGATAGCACAATTCCAGCACAATGGGGTTCAATCGATATCGATGACGAAGGTAATCTCGGTAGCAAGAGATTGCTCATCAAAAATGGTAAACTAAACGACTTTATGATTGATGATTTCAACGGTCGTCGTATGGGTAGAGAAGGTAATGGTGCTTGTCGTAGACAAAACTACCGCTATGTGCCTACTTCTCGTATGTCCAATACATACATTTGTAATGGTAAGAGTACCCCTGAAGAAGTTATCGGTGCAACAAAATTGGGTTTATATGCTGTCGGTTTTAATGGTGGCTCGGTCGATCCAACAACAGGCGAATTTAACTTCGGTTGTAGTGAGGCTTACATCATTAGAGATGGCAAAATATGTGAACCAGTAAAAGGTGCCACCTTAATCGGCAAGGGCTATGAAATCTTAAAGAAGATTGACATGGTCGCTAATGACTTAGATTTGTCCCAAGGTATGTGTGGTGCTTCTTCTGGCTCAATTAGAACTAATGTTGGTCAACCAACACTCAGAGTTAGCGAAGTCATCGTCGGTGGTCGCGGAGGAGAATTAAAATAATGGGAAAATATGATAAGTTTTTTGCTTTAGCAAAAGAAGCTGGACTTGAACAAGTCGAACTTTACATCTCTGAATCTCGCAATTTATCAATCTCTTTGTTTCACGGTGAAGTTGATAACTATTCCGATAACAAAGGTTATTCCATTGTGGCAAGAGGTATATTAAAGGGCAAAATGGGCTCTGCTGCGTGTGATGTTTGGAACAATGATAAGGCAGCATGGTTAGTTAAAGAAATCGTTAGCAATGCTACTGTCATTGAAAATGATGATCCAGTTTTCATCTTCAAAGGTTCTGAAAAATACAAAAAAGTCAGCACATTCAACAAAGACTTAGAAGAAGTCACACCTGAAGAAAAAATGGCCAAATTGCGCGCTTTAGAAAAGGCAGTTAAAGAAGGCGATCCTCGCATTATCGAAGTGGCGGCCACTGAATACAATCAAGTGTTTGAAAAATTCACTTTGATGAATTCTAATGGCTTAAACTTAGTGCAAAAAAGCAACTATTTCTATGCACTCGCACAATGTGTTGCAAAAGAAGGCGAACAAACCAAATCTGGTTATGATATGTACTTCGGAAACAATTTTGCTGCTTTCGTTCCCGAACAACTTGCTAAAAAAATCGTCGCCAAAACCATCGAACAACTCGGTGGCGAAGCTTGCGAATCCAAAAAATATAAAGCCGTTTTACATCCAGATGTTGTCACTTCTTTAATTAAAGCTTATATCGGCCACGCTAGTTCCGAAGAAGTTCAAAAAAATTCATCTTTATTCATCGGTAAGGTCGGGCAACAAATCGCTTCAAAAAAAGTGACTATCGAAGATCGTCCTTTAGATAAGAACGTTTTCGCTCGTTGGTTCGATGATGAAGGTGTTGCTACATACAACAAACCAATTGTTAAAAACGGTGTCTTGCAAGGTTATTTATATAACTTAACAACTGCTGCAAAAGCAGGTGTTCAAACTACTGGCAATGGATATGGTGCCGCTAAAAAAGGCGTTGCCGCTACATTTGTGTGCTTAAAACCAGGCAAAAAGTCCTTAGATGAATTGTTTGCTAAGGTTGGTGATGGAGTTTATATCACAGATGTTTCCGGCCTACATGCTGGCTTAAATCCTCAAAGTGGTAACTTCTCTTTACAATCTACTGGATTCATGATTGAAAACGGTAAAAAAGGTAAGCCACTGGATTTAATTACAGTGTCCGGTAACTTATTAGACATCTTTAAAGATGTGCTTGAAGTCGGTAATGATGTAACTGTCTCTCCAATGGGTGTTTCCGCGCAATCAATTTTAATCAAAAAGATTGCTGTCGGTGGGAAATAATTAAACTCAAAACAATCACTTTGGCTGTTATGAAAACTCATGACAGCCTTTTATTTATAAAAAATAGGTTTTATCTTAATGAAGGATGATATATTATAATTCCCCTATGAAATATAGATTATTAAAACCATTAACCTTATTTACTTTGGCTGTCGCCGGTATTTCTTTTGGAGTGAGCTTAAATAAAGAACCCACCCAAGTTGCAGCCATACAACACATTAGTAATTACGAAGATTATTATTACACTGGAAACTATTATAGCGGTCTAGACACAACCGATAGCAATGGTATGCAGGGCGATTTTAGAAATTCTTTGACTAGTTTAATTTATCCTAAGGGATTTTATACATATGGTGGTGCTGGCGAAACTCACTTGTCAACACACTTGCAAGGCGCAGACGAAGATCCAAATAACCCAGCGAACATGATTTATTTTTATACACGTGATTCAGTCAAGAAAAATCCTGCCGACAGCTGGAATAGAGAACATACTTGGCCACAATCTTTATCAAAGAATAACTGGGGTGAATCTATTGCTGGAACCGATATTTTACACATTAGACCGACCTATTACGGCACTAACAATTCGAGAGGAAATTTACCTTTTGGCAATATGAATAAATCTTCACCTGTTTATTATAGTGGAATGTTGTATGGATATAAGGGTGGTTATTTTGAGCCGATTGATTCAGTAAAGGGTGATGTGGCTCGTATTTTAATGTATGTTTGGACCACATATTACGATCATTATCCAAACAAAATTAATCTTTTGGATGTTATTCAAAGTTATGACTTATTAATGACTTGGCATATTCAAGACAAACCAGACGCATTAGAAGGTATACGGAACAATTATTCCCAAACCTCTAAACAGAAAAACCGTAATCCGTTCGTGGATCGTCCAGAATACGCATGGAAGATCTTTGGTGAAAAGGTAAGTTCCACGGTGTTAAATAACGCAATGGAAACTTATCCAGCAGAAGGACTAGAACCTAAAACCGCAGTTTCACTTGCTATTAGTGGTAGCGCAACAAAAAAAGATTATTTTGCCGGTGACGCGTTTGATCCTACTGGTTTAACCATAACTGTTACATATGACGATAGTTCCACTAAGGTTTTGTCTGGTAGCCAAGTATCTTGGACACCTAATCCTTTAACGGTCGGCACAACGACTGTGACCGCCAATTACGGTCGATTAACAGCCACTTATAGTGGTATTACTGTTGTTGCAAAACCTACTCCTGAACCTGGATCAAATTATAGCGTTGAATTCAAGGCTAATGGCTCTGATAGCGGCAGTGAACTAAATGGCAGTGTAATTATGAGTAGTCAACTAGTTAGCAACACCTTGATAGCCAGCATTACAGATACAGTAAAAGTGTTTCCGGGTGCTACTGGTTTAAAACTTGGTTCTAGTTCTGTGCTTGGAAAATTAACTTTACATCTTGTTGAGGCAGCAAAAAATAATGTCCAATCAATTAAAATTACCGCCGAAACATATGGTAGTGACTCTTCTCAATTAGCAGTCAAAATTAATGGCGAGGAATTTGAAACATTTGTTCCTAATGGCGAACATGAATTTGAATTAGGTAATAGACTAGTAAACAGCATTACTTTAGAAGGCGTTATTAAACGTGTGGTCATCCAAAAAGTTGAAGTGGTGGTAACTCCTCCATCAATCGATTTAGAAACTATCTCACTCAATCATACAACCGCAAATTTATTTGTAGGTGACACATTACAATTAACACCTACTTTTACACCAAATAACGCTTCAGATAAATCTGTCACTTGGAGTTCTTCAAATACAAGTGTCGCAACTGTCAATAACGATGGTTTAGTGACCACTATCGGAGTGGGAAATGTCCGTATTTCGGTTAAAAATAGCGACGAAACAGTGTCAGCTTATTGTGATATTACTGTGCAAAACAGACCTGCTTCTAGCAGTTCTTCTGCTCCTACAAGTTCAGCTAATCCTGATGTCAGTAGTTCTATTCCCCAAACTAGCGAACCTACTTCTAGCAACCCAAGCAGTGGGTCTAGCACACCTATTGAAGATAACAAAAAAGGCTGCAATAACTTCGTAGGAAGCACTGCAGCACTTGTTGGATTGGTAGGATTTGCCGTTATTTTACTTCTTAAGAAGAAGCACCAATAATTTATTCAGCAACTTTTAATTTGTAGCCGTCGAGTTCCCAATCTGGATGGGCATCAATGACCTTTTGTAAGGCTTCGTTGAACAAAGCCACTTCGATAACTTGACGGCTTTTTGCTGTGTGTTTAAATGCTTTATAAACATTATTAAGAGCAAAAATACATTCGCTTCTAGATTTGTCAAGTAGGCCCGCCATTAGTAAGTAGGCGCGAATTGAAGGCATAGAAATGTCTTGGGAAAT
>JAAYCD010000036.1 GCA_012744375.1 Erysipelotrichaceae bacterium
ATACAAAAAAAATGAAGCCGCTGTTTCGGAAGCCA
The DNA here is from genome assembly GCA_012744375.1 of Erysipelotrichaceae bacterium. GTDB lineage: Bacteria > Bacillota_I > Bacilli_A > RFN20 > CAG-826 > RUG14515. The sequence goes on from JAAYCD010000036.1 coordinate 36, forward strand.
AAGAATTAATTCGCGATCCAGACCCTGAACTTGTCGAGATGGGGAAGGAAGAATTGAAACGGTTAGACCGCGAACAAGAAAAACTTGAAGAGGAACTAAGAGAATTATTATTACCACGCGATCCTAATGATGATAAAAACATCATTGTAGAAGTTAGAGGAGCGGTTGGTGGAGACGAAGCTAATATATTTGCCGGTGACTTATTTAGAATGTACACCCGTTATGCGGAATCTCAAGGATGGAAAATTCAAATTCTTGATGAGAACTACTCAGAATCTGGAGGTTTTGCCATGGTTTCATTCAAAATTAGTGGCAAAAGAGTATATTCAAAACTTAAATTTGAAAGTGGTGCTCATCGCGTTCAAAGGGTTCCTAAGACCGAAGCATCTGGTCGCATTCACACAAGTACCGCGACTGTCTTGGTCATGCCTGAAGCCGAAGAAATTGATGTCCAAATAAATCCAAACGACTTACAAGTCGATACTTATCATTCTCAAGGTGCCGGTGGGCAAAACGTTAATAAAACCGAGTCTGCAGTCCGCATCACTCATATTCCAACTGGAACAGTTGCGGCATGCCAAACCGAAAAATCACAAATTCAAAATCGTGAAATTGCTATGCAAATGCTAAGAGCAAAAATATATGCCAATATGCTCGCAGAACAACAAGAAAAAATTGGCAACGAAAGAAAAATTAAAGTTGGAACTGGCGAACGTTCAGAAAAAATTAGAACTTATAATTATCCACAGAATAGAGTCACAGATCACCGCATTGGTTTTACTTTACAAAAGCTTGACCGCATCATTGAAGGTGATTTAGATGAAATTATCGAGGCACTCATTCATTACGATCAATCGCAAAAAATCGCAGGTGAATAATCATGCCAACTAATCGCGAACTATTTTTTCGCTATCAAAAAGAAGGCATCCCAACCACTGTAATCCTTTTTGCGCTCCAACAAATAAACGCATTTTCGCATGCGCAATTAACCTTAAATTTTGACAAAGAAATAAATAATTATCCCTACTTTTGCGAGGCGATGAAACGTTATCAGAATGGTGAAATGATTGAATATATTTTCGAAAGCACACACTTTTTGAGTAAGGTTTTTTATGTTAACAAGAAAGTGCTCATCCCTCGTCAAGAAACCGAACAACTTGTTTTGTTGTCTATAGGCAAAACAATAAATAAGTTTGGTGCAAACACTTTAACCATTGCTGATATTTGTACTGGAAGTGGCGTAATTGGTATCAGCATGGCACTAGACCAACCACAGCATAATTACTATTTGGTGGATATTGATGATGAAGCAATAAGAGTTGCTGAAGAAAATATAAGGCGTTTCGGTGTTTCGCGATGTCAAACCATGATCGGAGATATGCTTCAACCATTACTTGGGCGAGATATTAAACTCGATGTTTTAGTTTGTAATCCACCCTACATCGAAGATATTTCGTCAATTGATAAAAGGACATGGAATCAAGAACCTCATTTAGCTTTGCTTGCCACTCCTTCTACTAAATATTACGAAATCATTTTTAGAAATGTCGATCAAATTATGAATGAGCAATTCTTACTATGTTTTGAAATTGGAGAGGACATGGAAGAAGAGTTAATAGCCCTAGTTAAGAAGTATTTCCCAGAGGCTAAATATTCGTTTGAAAAAGACCTTTACGGAAAAACTAGGTTTTTATTTGTTGAAAACAAAGATTAGTGCCTTTTTGGTGGCAAATTAATCAAATTGGGTTAAGATAAAATAGAGGTGAACAAATATGAAAATTGCCCTTGCTAGTGATCATTTCGGTTATCCATTAAAAGAACAACTTAAACAATATTTAATCGATTCAGGACATGAAATCGAAGATGTTGGCACATATTCCACAGAATCCTGTCATTATCCTGTTTTTTCTATTAGAGCAGCTAATTTAGTAAAAGAAGGCAAAGCCAAGTTTGCCATCATCGTTTGTACTACTGGCGAAGGCGTTGCTATGACGGCAAATAAAGTTAAAGGTATTCGCGCTGGTGTTGCATATAACCAAACCGTCGCGCGTTTAATGCGCGAACATAACGACGCGAATGTCATGACTATGGGCGCGAAATTTACAACTTTTGAGCAAGCCAAGAAAAGAGTAGACATCTTTTTGAAAGCGGAATTTCAAGGTGGCAGGCATGCAATTCGCGTAAAGATGATGGAAGATTTGGAAAACGGAGTAAAACTTTAGTCAAGTAGCAACCGCGATAAAAATAAATCGCGGTTTTTTATTGCAAAATTCATCTTTTCTTCGCCGTAATATTTTTTATAAAATATTGAAATAATATGATTTTCATGAAACACTATTAGTGCTAATGGAGGTTTTTATGGAGAAATATTTGAAAGGCTTTCTTTTGATTTCTTTAACTACATTTCTAGTAGCTTGCGCGAACCCAGTCAATTCTTCTACGCCAATTTCCTCCATTCAAACAACTTCCTCTATAAAACCTATTTCTTCTAGCAAAGACTCAAATAGTGGTGGCGGAATTGTTGCTGAACAATTATCCACTTCTTCAGGATTAACTTTTAAGTTTGACGCTAAAGGAGCGCGAATTACCTCCGTTGAATGGGATGGCAAACGAATTGGTAAAGATGGTTTCATTGCTGGAAGAGTGGCAAATAGAATTGCCAACGCCAAATTTGATTTAAACGGCCAAACATGGAATTTAGAAAAAGGTGCTCGGGAAAAACATCAATTACATGGCGGTCCTAACATGAATGGTTGGAGTAATGATAACTGGACATTAATCGACCAAACATCAAACCAAATAATATATTCTTTGCATTCACCACACCTTGATAAAGGATATCCTGGCGCTGTTGATATTACTGTCACTTACACTTTAAGTGATGCTGGTGAACTATTGATTGAATATGATGCAGTTACCGATCAAGACACAATCATTAACCCAATTAATCACCTTTATATGAGTTTAAATGGGAACAATTCTGCAGCTAATCATACACTTTGGTTAGATGCCGATTCGTATACTGAAAAAGATAGTGAATTAATTCCAACAGGCACAATTCTCTCGGTCGAAGGCAACAAATTCGACTTTAGAACAGAAAAAACTATTCCACAAAACAGTTACGATGATAACTATGTGCTTAATGGCGAAGGTTATCGCAGAGTGGCCACAATGACGGGAACACTTTCTGGTATTAAGGTTGATGTTTATACTGATCGCCCTGGCTTACAGTTATACAACACAAATACTGATATTTGTTTGGAAACTCAAAACTTCCCTGATGCAATCCATCACGAAAATTTTCCGTCGCCAATATTAAGAAAAGATGAAACATTTTATTCTAAAACAGCCTACGTCTTTACAAAAACGAATTAAAAAGCCGTAATTTTTAGAAATAAAGCCAATAATCTCCCTATCTAGTAAATGGGGAGATTTTGTTATTGCTGAATTCATTTGTTCTTTATGTGGCAACAAAGATTCTAGATTTTTCGGACACAAAAACGGAGTTATCTACTGCCGTAAGTGCATCATTTTTCGCGGCCAAGAAGCGCGTAATGAGCACATCATTTTCAATAAAGCTGATTATCAACTGGCTTATGAATTATCAACAGACCAGAAACGACTTTCTGCTCAATTATTGAATAATTACCTTAGTGGAACTGACAGCCTAGTCCATGCCGTTTGTGGATCGGGAAAGACAGAAATATGTCTAGAAGTGATTGCGCATTGTATAAACAATAAATTGAAAGTTGGCTTTGCTGTGCCACGAAAAGATGTGGTAGTGGAACTGGCATATCGTTTTGTTGATATCTTCAAGAACAACCGAATAATTGCTGTTTATGGTGGACACACAGCATTATTGGAGGGCGATTTAATAGTTTTGACGACCCATCAATTATATCGTTATGAACATTATTTCGATTTATTGATTATGGATGAGATTGATGCTTTTCCGTATAAAGGAAGCGAAATACTGGAGGCTTTTTTCAAACGCAGTATCAAGAAAAATTATATTTTAATGACCGCGACCCCCACTTCAGAATTAATTAACAAATTCAAAACACCTAATTGCGACATCATCCAACTATATTCGCGGTTTCATCATCACCCCTTACCAGTACCAAAAATCATTACAGGTAACTTATTATATTTAAACTACAAATTATTAAGTGAAGTTTCGAGACTTCTACATAAATTTAAGCAAATATTTATTTTTGTACCGACCATTGATTTATCAAAAAAAGTATATCGTTTTCTAAGTTTGTTTTTTGCTTATGGATACTACATAAGTTCAAAAAGCGATAAGCGGGAAGAAATAATCAGAAGGTTCAGAGCTAAGAAGTACCGCTACCTTGTAACTACTGCGGTATTAGAAAGAGGAGTTACTGTGTCGGATCTACAGGTTATTGTTTATTTAAGCAACCATCCTATTTACGATTCAAATTCATTGATTCAAATTGCCGGAAGAGTGGGAAGAAAAAAGGATGCTCCAGAAGGCGAGGTGATTTTTCTTGCAAGACAAAAAACTCACGAGATGGAACGAGCTGTTAAAGAAATTGATTTTGCCAATAGTCAACTGCAAAATATGTTTTAATGTCATTGATGATAAAGACGTATGTCGAATATTAAACAAAAGAATTAACATTTGCTCGATTTGCCAAAAAGCAATGAACCCATTGTTTATTTCTTTTAAAATATTGAACTATGAGGCTTTGGCTATCTATGAATATAACGATTTTATTCGTCAACTTGTTTATCAATTTAAAGGTTGTTTTGACTATGAATTATCGGCATCTTTCATTTCTAATTTCGCTAAAGAAATCAAATTTCTTTTCAAA
>JAAYCD010000117.1 GCA_012744375.1 Erysipelotrichaceae bacterium
ATTTTTATGCCGAAATAGCACAAAACACTTGTGTTTATGCCACTATTTTATTATTGACAATTTTATGGTCGAATTTTCAGTATTTTTGAATACTATTTTTTATAAAAATACGAACAAAAAAATTATTGTTACAAATATGCGAAAGTGTTTGTTTTTGCTTTGATTTTCGCATAAAATTAAGTGCTTTATAAAATACATTGCAATCATCGACGACGATGAGAAAGATATTGAGCTTTTAGTATCAAATCTCAAAAGATATTTTGAAGAAAAAAATGGCGATTTCTATTCAACTATATAGAAGTGCCAAACATTTTCTTGAGCGCTTCGAAAAACAATTCAATCTAATCTTTTTTGACATTGAGATGCCGGAATTAGATGGCATAAATTTAGCGCACGAAATTAGAAATGAAGACGACTCTGTACGCATCATCTTTGTCTCTTGGCACCCAAAATTTGCTTTAGATGGTTATGGCTTAAACGCCTTATCTTTCTTAGTAAACCAATTACCTACCAATCTTTATCTTTGAAGATGAGTGGGATTTTGCCTTATATCGCTGAAGATGAAGATAAACAAATAACTTTTAAATATCGCGATGAAATCAAAGCAGTTCACACCAAAAACATTGTTTCTGTAACAGTTTATGGCCACTACTTGGACATTCGTTTATGCGATGGCACCTCTATTGAAAATCGTGGCACACTAGCAACACCCATATTTATCAAGGCCGCGGTGGTAACTTCCCTGAAGCAAGTGGCATTTATATTAAGAATTCGCGTTTCACCATTAAAGAATCCGGAACTTTCTGGTTTGGTCCTAATGGTGGAGAAGACAAATCTGGTTATATCGCTACTGAATGGGGAGCAAGTTTCCCTAGAATCGCCACTTGGGCTTTATTAACTGATAAAAAAACTAATCAAGATATTAGCTTCTTTAATGCTCACTTAGAATATAATCATGCGTTTGGTGACGCAAATGGTTCACCAACTGCGGCGAGCAACACTAGATATGCACGTCAAGCTTCTTGTCAACAAGTGATCGATAAGATGGAAGAATTAGGTGTTCCGGGTTTCTTCGTCGGTGACTTAAATAGTTATCGTAGCCTTGAAACAAAGGTTTATAGCACCTGCTTAGCGTATTTTGATGATGCTTGGGTTGATTACCCTCTTAGCGAACAAATGTGCACATTCCACGATTATGGTGGATTACAAGGAAATCCTACTGCCACTAATCCAAACGAACCAATTGACTACATTTATTCAACAAGGGGCGACTTTGCAGTCACAAATTTCACCATTTTGCATGAAGGCATGACTGGCACTAATGAAAGTACTTTCGATAGTGATTACTTCTTCATTCACGCAACATTTAACTACCTTTCTTAATGACGATTGATTAATCATTATATCGTAGAAAAATTCAAAAACCTCTTGCTGAATTAAGTAAGGGGTTTTTTCTTGTTTTTATCATACTTTTTTATATATTTTTATCTCATAAAATTAGGACATTTTGCAAAAATTATGATATTTTTTTGTAAAATATTTGTTTTTTATTGATATTTTATGTATTTTTATGTATTCTAATGTTGAAAGGAGATAAACGAATGATAAAATGGTTCAATGTTAAAGAAAGAGCTGGTACTATATCGTTGTACCAAAACTACCTCACACTCAACACTACCGCCATGTATCCATTTGAAACCGCTTATAGAGTACAGGTAGGAGTGGATGAGAATCAACAGATTGTCATCAAGCCAGTTACGAAAGAAACGGTAGAGTCTGGTACCCTTGATGAATATTCACTCATGAAAATTGAAATGCACAAGAGTTTCGCACGTATCTCTTCAGTCGCATTACTCAAATCTTTAAGTGAGGAGTTAAGAATCCCACTATCAAATTCCCCTGTCCAATTTGAAACCAAATGGGACGATCAAGAAAACGTGCTTATCGCCGCAACGAAGAAAGGAAAGAAATAATATGATTGAAACTTATATGTGGATCGTATGGCTAGCGTTATTTGTCATTATGATTGTCATCGAAGCTGCAAGTCCAGAATTAGTTTCGATCTGGTTCGCTGCTGGTGCGCTAGTCTCACTCATTGTCTCTTTAATTCCCGGTACTGACTGGTGGGTTGAAGTCATAATCTTTGTGGTAATTTCATTGGTCGCAGTTTTATGCTTAAGACCACTTGTTAAGCGCTATTTGCGAAGTGGTGAAATTATTAAAACCAATGTCGATAGTCTCATCGGTAAGAAAGGATATGTTATTCAAGACATTACCTTTTTAAGACCTGGTGCGGTCAAAATCAACGATGTTAGTTGGACCGCTCTCCCTTTAAAAGAAAATGAAACAATTTTAGTAAACTGTGTCATTGAAGTGGTGGCAGTAAATGGTAACAAATTAGTTGTTAAGAAAGTTGAGGAAAAATAACCATGCCTGGATTAATTATTGCTTTAGTTGTTGTCGGAGTTCTGGCGATTCTCATTGTTGTTGCTAATATTAAAATCGTCAAACAAACCGAAAAAGTTATTGTCGAAAGACTAGGTGCTTATCACACCACTTGGAATGTCGGTATTCATATGTTAATCCCGTTCATTGATCGCGTCTCATTAAGAGTGTCGATGAAAGAACAAGTTAAAGATTTTGAACCACAATCCGTGATTACCAAAGATAACGTCACGATGCAAATCGATACTGTTGTCTTCTTCTATGTTACTGACGCAAAGTTATTCGCCTATGGCGTTGATAACCCTATGGGCGCTATTAATTACTTAAGTGCAACCACTTTAAGAAATATCATTGGCGAATTATTATTAGACGAGTGTTTAACTTCAAGAGAATACATAAATGAAAAAATGACAAAAATTCTCGATGAGGCGACCGATCCGTGGGGCATTAAAGTCAATAGAGTAGAAGTTAAAAACATTCTCCCTCCAAAAGACATTAGAGAAGCCATGGAAAAACAAATGCGTGCTGAAAGAGAAAAAAGAGAAAAAATCTTGCTCTCTGAAGGTACAAAGGCTGCCGCCATTCTTGTGGCCGAAGGTGAAAAGCAAGCTGCTATCTTAAAGGCTGAAGGTCAAAAACAAATGGCCATCCTTACTGCTGAAGGTCAAGCTGAAAGCTTAAGAAAAGTTAGAGAAGCAGAAGCCGATGCTGTCCGTATGCTCAAACAAGCAGAAGCGCAAGGCTTAAAAATGATCAACGAAGCCGCGCCAACAGATGAAGCCTTAAAACTACGTTACTTTGAAGCTTTAGGCAAAATCGCAGATGGTCAAGCCACAAAAATCTTCTTACCATCAGATATGGCAAACATTGCCTCAGCTTCTGCGGTATTCAAAGAAGTCACAGACAAAAAATAAACTACACTAAAATTAAGAAAAAGCCCAAATTCTACGGAAAATGGGCTTTTTTATTGACTGATGATTAAGCGATTAATCTACAAACTTTTGCGTAAAACTACATTCTGGACAACCAAAGAACATATCATATCGTCCTTTCATGATTGCTAAGGTACCACCGCAGTCAGGACATATTTTGGTTTCTCTTTCTTGTCTGGTTTCTTTTGTATTTTGGACATGTTCATTAATAGTCATATCGCTAGCTACGCTTTGTAATTTATCATATATTTCATCCATTTCCTCTTGGGATAAGGTAATACCGCTATTGAAGTTTTTTATGTACTTAGCTAAATCAACAACGTTTATCACATTTGGATGTCTAATTTTTTCTGAATTGTTTTGCACCATGACAATGAGCGAATTGACAAAATACTTTCTGCCAAGCATTTCACTTATTTGATAACAATGTGTTTGGTTTTGCTTTAAAGGATTAAAAAATTCGTGTTTTTCGCTCATGGAAATCATTTGTACCCAAAAATCACTATCGCCTGTACCAAAAATCAAACCGGTGAGGTTTTTTGTTTCTATGCAAAAGATACCGTTTTCTCTTATGAGCACGTGGTCGATTTGATGACTTTTACCACTGTTACTATCTACTAATATTAAGTTACCAATATAACGTCGGTCAGTTTTTGTGGATAACTGGCGTTTGATAATTAACTCGACGAGATTCTCGCCAGCTTTGCCGCGAGCACTTGCTTTTGTACTTTTTTCAATACCTCTAGTAATTAATCTAAATAGTCCCATTGTTGATAAGACATCCTTTCCTGAAGTTCGGGTGGTAAAAATAAATATGCTATGCATTAATCTCACTAAAAATGAGAATAAATCACAAGTTAAAAATAAACAACCTTAAATTGCTTTTTTTATATGGAACATTTCCTATCAATAAAAATATTGATAGAAATTATTATGATTAAATCTAATTAATTACATAATTTTATAGATGTAAAATACTCTTTAATTTCAAACACAAAAAATATTATAGTGAATATATAAAAGGGACTTTGTTTCAAGTAAGCAATATTTTTTTGCATATTTACTTATCGTCCCAAATAAAAGAAAGGAGTTCCCAGATGAAAAAGCAAAAGCTCATCATTACTCTTGCTGTTTTTGGTATGCTTCTAGGCGGTAGCTTAGTTGGCTGTCAAAAAAAGGATAGTAATGGTAGTTCATCAAACCCATCATCATCCAAACAACCGTCATCTTCTTTGCTACCTAGATTAACCGTAGCGGCTCAAGATAACAAGACACAACTAGTTCTTGGCGAAACTGTTCAATTAAGTGCCAACTTAGATAATGTCGCAGTGACGGGTGTTTCGTGGACATCATCTAACGAGGCAGTCGCTACTGTCAGTGCCTCTGGTTTAGTTTCATCTGTTGGTCTTGGTACTACTTCCATCAAAGCCGTTAAAGATGGCTTTAGAGATGGCACTATTGCTATTACCGTTGTTAGACCCGCACCTACAGCCACACTGCATTTTGAAGATGCAGATCATTATTCCGCCGATGGACGGTGGGAAGCTTCTGGTCGTGGACCTGGAGCCACACCAATTTATGAGAAAGCTACAGCCTCCGATGGCACTTGTGTCGCTTATTTCGGCGCAGGTGATTCGGAAACCTTAAAATTTTCTTCTAGCGCCGCTGTAAAGGCTGAGTTAGTCGTTACTATGGGTAATAATAGTGACTTCAGTGACTTATCGACAGTTGAAGTAGTAAAATTCAATGATGAGACTATTTCAATGGAAGGTGTTGCCTTTGTATCAGGCAGCGATGGCTCTGGAAACTATCCATTTATTGATGTGTCTTTAGGTGAAGTTGATTTAGTTAATGGTGAGAACACATTAAGATTTGAATTTTTAGCTTCTGCACCATATCTTGATGACCTAAAGATTTATGCAAAAGGAGCCACTACGATTACTTTAATTCCTGCTCCAGTTAGAGAGTCTGTTCAAGTTCAAGAAACCACTCTTTCTGTCGAACAAGGTAAGACCGTTCAAATCAATTGCGATACAGCGGGAGTAACTTACACCTCCTCTAACGAAGAGGTTGCTACCGTTGATGAAAATGGTTTGGTTACAGGTGTTGCCAAAGGTACAACGACGATTGTTGTTGCAAAAGAAGAAATGTTGCCTGTAAGTGTTACTATTAATGTAACCGATCCAATCGTTGCTGGAGAAATTAAGGTCGAAGCAGAATCTGGAAGTGGCGAAGGCATTACCTTCAGAACTCCAAGTACTAGTGGTGCTAGTGGGCAAATTGTTGACGCATTCCCACAAGGTGCAACTTTAACCATTACATTTGAAGCTGATTCAGCAGCCTTAATGGCAATGGAAATGATTTCTAGAGGTAATAGAGGGACAAGCTTCACCGATGTTAACTTAGAAACAGACGTCGAGATTAAAGTTAACGATGTCAAAGTTAATGCTACTGGTGTTGTTAGTGGTCAATACTTTAATACTTATCCATTGGGTGACGTAAGTGTTAAAGCTGGTGTTAATACCATTACTGTCGAAGCGCTCGTCCTTGGCCCCGGCATTGACTTCTTTAGATTCTTACCAAAATAATTAACATGCATTAGTCGGGTTTACCCCTCGAATAAATACCTCGCCCTAATCTAAGGTGCGAGGTATTTTATTTATTCACGTTTTTCTAGATAACTATGTTATAAATGACTTTCGTCTATTAACGAAAATCAGCACAACAATTTTCTCGTTAAAAATTTTTAAATAAACCATTCAATTTATGATAAAAAATATTATATTTAAATATATAAGAGAGGACATTTTATTAGTTTGCACGAGATTTTTTTGCAAATTAAGAAAAAGCTCAAGAAAGAAAGGAGTTCATTAGGATGAACAAGAAAAGTATGATGTTACCCATCGCTCTTGTTACCATGCTATTAAGTGCTGGATTAGCAGGTTGCGGTGTAAAGAGTAGTTCATCATCAAGCAATGCCCAGAGTTCAAAAACATCATCATTGAAATCGTCATCAGTCGTTCCATCCTCATCCTCAGTTAAACCGGCCTCGTCGTCGGTTAAACCATCCTCATCCTCAGTTAAACCGGCCTCGTCGTCGGTTAAACCGTCCTCATCCACAATCGTTCCGTCATCCTCGGTCGTTCCGTCATCCTCCGCTTTGCCTTCTTCCTCAGTTGCACCGGTCGCCATTCCACTATCAGCTGAAGCAGGAACCCCAACACAAATTGAAGCTGAAAATGGTCAGCTCGGCGCAGGTATGGAAACTGGCACTGCCACAAGTGGTACAATTACCTACTTAGCAGTTTGGCCTGCCGGAGCAACGTACACGCTTTTATTCTCCGCGCCTGCAGCCGCCACCTACACAGTGGAAATGCAAGTAAGAGGCTACAAGCCAGATATGTCATCTTCGACTGTTACTCCAGTTGATTTATCGACAATCGAATTTAAATTAAATGGCGTGGTTGTAGCAGTGACTGGCACAACTGGTACTTCATTTGCCAAAATGCCAATTGGAGACTTGAATGTTGCCACAGGTAATAATACGCTCACCATTAAAGCTCCTGCTACAGGAAATGGTCCTGGTATTGATTACTTTATCTTTACTAAAAAAGCTGCCTAATCAATTACATCAAAAAAATTAACATATGTCTCTTGCGATAAGCTGGGGACATTTTTTGTTATCAAAAAGACCAGAAATGGCTCTGGTCTATTTGTTAATTATTCAGGAATATTATTCAGCCTTCATGTCGATGACTTTGACTTTGTTTAAGGCAACATCAGCGCTTAAAATGGCAGAATCGGAGATTGCTTTAACAATGTCATCATCTTTAACGCCTAGCTTATCGCACCCTTCTTCTTTATCAATGAAAAGATTAGAAGTTTGCAAAACTTTGAACTTAATCATATTTAAGCCAGAATCAACACCTCTTTTTTTGAATTGTTTCATTTGTTGCATGCCGCCTAAGACATATAAGAAAGAAGGGATAGTTTTAACTTTGATTTCTTTTCCAATCGCTTTACCGAAAATTGGAAGTAGTTGTGTCCAAGTCATATTGAAATAACCAATAGGATAAGTATTAAAACCTTTATTCACTTCGAGCGCTCCTGCAATTGCTTCACCAACTTGTTTAACAGTAACCATGGTGGTACCGCCCTTAGTGTACATTAAAGAATCTTTTTTGTTTTTCAAAATCATATCGGCAAGAAATACCCAGACTGGTTTTCTTCCTGGTTGAGTGCCAAAGATATATGGCAGCTCAAGGACAGCAACGTCCATATCGTTAGCAAAAGACTGAGCGGCTTTCTCTTGATCAATTCTTGCTCTAATATATGGGTGGTTTTCAATTAGTTTCCACTCAGGATGTTTCTTAGCAAAATAAGAAAAATAAGAACCAAGAATTACCGCCTTTTTAATACCGACCTTTTGACCAATTCCTAAGAAACGATATATCGGATCAATATTGTATTTCTTATATAAGTCGTAAATTGGAGCAGGACCTTCAACTCTTTCATCTACGCCTGCCGCGAAGATAAAAGCATCAAAGCCTTGCATTTTTTGTGCTAGTTGCTCGTCACTCAACTCCACAAAGTTGCCGAGTTCAACTTCCATTTTTTTGTTGAGTTTAGCGCCTTTTGGAACCGGTGGTAACGATAGTGTTTTGACTTCGTGTCCCCTATTAATTAATTCATTAGCAGCTTGACTTCCCAATAAGCCAGTTCCACCAATCATAAATACTTTCATAACTTCTCCTCCATAATCATCTTGTTGATAAGTTAGATTATCATTTTCAAAATTTTAACTTTGCTCATTAAAATTTGTTTTCACTAAATAGTTGAATGATCGCTATTTTGTTAGTCTACCTTCATTATAAAGATAAAGGGTGGTGACCGCAAATAAGATGCGTTCAAGAAGTAATTTTTTTAAATATAATTGTCTGTTCTTTTAATGATATCTTCCCTGTTTGATAACCAAACTCAGATAGTTCTTTTTTGTAATTTAGAAACGAGTGATCAATAGGAAAACCCAAAACTTCTTTAATTTCGTCAAAAGTCATTTTGAAATTATCTTTGTTTTGTTGCTTGATGAAAATCCATAGAGGGTTGTATTTACTCATGTGTATTACTCAATTGAAATTATTATAAACTCCAGATAAAAGAAATTAATAATAAATATTGATTTGAAAAAAATGGGTTAGCTTGTTTTGTATATAGGAAAACACTATAAAAGTACTGGCTATATACCTTAATAAATCTTCTTGTTAGGTAGAGCATGAGGAATACTTACACTTTTTTGAAAAAATATTTATGGTAAGCATTATAAACAATATAGTATTAGTAGATTGTCATTGAACAAGCACAAAAATATGAAAAACAAGAAATACAATACGCATCTAATTACAGTAGCGGATGGTATGCTTATTGCCTATATTTACTTATTTAGAAGCAACAACTTTGTGAACATGCAAACAGGTAACTTGGTTAAGTTTGTCGTGGATCTAAGCAGAGGGGTCTTTTCCTACTCCTACTTGGTTTGTATTTTATCTTTCTTTGTTGCATTAATGGCAGGCTTTTTCATTTCCAAACATAAGAAAAACAACCTCTTAAATATTGGAATAGAAATTGCTTTGTTAATTCCTTCTATCTTCTTGCCCACTGCTGGAGAATGGAACTTATTGTCGCTTGCCCTATTTAGCGCTTTCTTCGGGTTACAATTTGGAAACTATGAATTTGGGAAAATTGATAAAGAAATAGTGACCACGAACATGATGACTAATAATATGCGTTTGTTTTCTCAAAGTTTGGGTGGAGCAGTCTTGGGAGAAGTTGCTAGTTGGAAAAAAGTTTTATTATATTTTGTTTATATTTTATGTTTCTGCGCTGGTGTTTCTGCGACAACACTATTGAGCAGTTTAATGAGTGTCTATGTGGTAATAGTTCCAACTTGTTTGTTATCAATTATATTTATTTTATATCTATAAATATTTACCATATCTTTTTTGTATGTGTTTTATTACCTAATTAATATTTTTATTTTGCCTCTTTTATTTATAAACTCTATTTGTCAGTATGGTTTTTCGTTAAAAAACATTAAATTAATTGTCCAAAAAAGAAATTTTCATATCTCTAAACAATGATTTAACTGACCAGAGGCAGGAAATAGTATATGAGTAATTGTGCAATTGTGGGTGTTAATTGGGGAGATGAAGGTAAGGGCAGAATGGTCGACCTCATCACCGAAAATTATGACATTGTAATTCGATATCAAGGTGGAGGCAATGCTGGCCACACCATCATTAATGAATTTGGTAAATTCGCCCTCCATTTATTACCTTCGGGTATCTTTAGAAAAAATGTCGTTAATATTTTGGGTCCTGGTGTCGCTTTAGATCCAGAAAACTTATTAATAGAAATAAAAATGATTGTGGAAGCAGGAATTAAAATAACTCCAGAAAACTTAAAGATTTCTGATCGCTGTTCCATTTTATTCCCTTGGCATAGAAAGTTAGACGAACTAGAAGAAAATAGATTAAAAGATAAAAAGTATGGTTCCACCAAACAAGGGATAGCTCCTTTTTATAGCGATAAATATGCAAAAAAGAGCATCATGCTTGGAGAGCTATTTGACGAAAGATTTCCCGAAAGATTAAAAGATTTACTTGAGTTTAAAAATTTATACATTGAAAATTTCTATAAAGCCGAGCCATATACATATGAAGAAATACTTCAATGGGTAAAACAATTTTGTGAACCGATTAAACCATTTATTTTCGACATTGGTACTTACTTAGATAAAGCTGTTAATGAAGAACACAAAGGTGTTGTTTTTGAAGCGCAGTTAGGGTCATTAAGAGATTTAGACTTTGGCATTTATCCATATACCACTTCTTCTAATACACTTTCGAGTTACGCACCAATTGGTTCTGGAGCGCCATTTATTAGCATTGATCAAGTTATCGGTGTTGCTAAAGCTTATTCCACCTGTGTTGGTGAAGGGCCTTTTGTGACTGAATTTTTTGGAAAAGAAGCGGAAGAACTGAGGGAATTTGGTCTAGAATACGGAGCAAAAACTGGACGTCCTAGAAGAGTTGGGGCTTTTGATGTCGTCGCTACTAGATATGGCGTTAAAGTACAAAACACTACCGATGTGGCTTTAACCAAATTAGATGTTTTGAGTTATTTAGATCGGATTTCTGTTTGTGTTGCTTATAAATCAAAAGATGGTCTAGTTCATCATTTTCCGTTTCCTTCAAAACTAAAAGACATGGAACCAGTAATTGAACATTTACCTGGCTGGAAAAAAGACATTACAAGTATTAGAAAATTTGAAGACCTGCCAAAAGAAGCACAAGATTATGTTATATTTATTGAGGAACGAATCGGCGCACATATCACTTATGTGTCGGTTGGTCCTGAAAGAGACCAGATCATAATTAGAAAGAAGTAAGTCATATGCATACTTATGAAAATCCTTTGATTACTCGATATGCTTCTAAACAAATGGGGGAACTATTTTCTGCGTATCATCGCGCGCTTATTTTTAGAAAACTTTGGTTAGCCTTGGCTAAAGCTGAGAAACAATTAGGCTTAGATATTACCGATAATCAAATTAAAGACTTGGAAGTTAATTTAACAAATATCGATTTTGCGGCTATTGAAAAAAGCGAAAGTGAATTAAAACACGATGTCATGGCTCATATTCACGCATATGGGGAAGTAGCTAAATTAGCTAATGCCATTATTCATTTAGGGGCGACAAGTTGTTATGTAACCGATAACGCTGATTTAGTAATTTATAAAGATGCACTTTTAAATATCAAAGAACTAGTCGTGTACTTACTCAAAGTAATGGGTGAGTTCGCGGATAAATATAAAGCACAACCAATCTTAGGTTATACCCATTATCAAGCGGCACAACTAACAACAGTTGGCAAAAGAATGACTTTATATATGCAAGAAATGATTTCCAACTTGAACGAAATCGATTTTGCCTTATCAAACATTAAATTCTTAGGTTGCCGTGGGGCGACTGGTACTGAAGCTTCGTTTATGGAATTATTTAATGGCGATGAAAAAAAGATTGATTTAATGAATAAAACTATCGCAAAAGAGTTTGGTTTCGATGAACTATTTGACGTTTCTGGACAAACATATCCTCGAAATGTCGATGTGAGAATCTTAAATGCCTTGTCTTCAATCGCACAAACTTCCTATAGATTTGCTACAGATATTAGATTATTAGAACACGATCATTTTATTGAAGAAGCGTTTGGTGAAAAGCAAGTTGGTTCAAGCGCGATGGCATATAAAAGAAATCCGATTTATTCAGAAAGAGTTTGTTCTTTGTCTAGATACTTAATTGTAAACGCTCTTAATGGTGCATTAACGTACTCGACACAATGGTTTGAAAGAACTTTGGATGATTCTGCGATTAGAAGAATTTCGCTTCCTGAAGCCTTCTTGGGAATAGAGGCGGTAATGAGATTATTGATCAAAGTAGTATCATCCCTACAAGTAAATAAAGAAATAATTGATAAAGCCGTCAAAGAATATCTTCCTTTTATTGCCACTGAAAACATTATGATGGCGGCAGCAAAAAAGGGTGGAGATAGACAAGAACTACACGAAATCATTCGTCAGTGTTCACTTAAAGCAAGCGAAAATATTAAAAGCGGGAAGAAAAGCAATCTAATAAACATCTTGCTTTCTCACCCA
>JAAYCD010000051.1 GCA_012744375.1 Erysipelotrichaceae bacterium
ACCACTCTGAATTTAGATCAAGAAGTTATTTATGTGTAATAACCCCCAAACTTTTTCTTGATAACTACTACTTATTTAAAGCAGGTAATCACGATGATATTAAAGATAGTATATATACTGTGCGTTCTTATTTGGTTTTGGAATCGCTAATAAAAATGGGTTTATATATTTTTGAAACAAACAACAACTTATACGTCTTAACAGAAATAATCAATGGATATAATGAAGAGTGGCTTAATTTTAAGGTTTTGGCACAAGCGATATTAAACGAAGAATTAAAGGCATAGCGATTGTACTGGTAACCTAAAAATAGAAACTAGTAATCATAACCGCGGACAAAGAGTGATAAATTAAAAAAAATGATGTTTACCAGTGAAACACAAAATATACACCAGTGAAAAAATTGCCATTGGTAAAGGAATTTATTATGACTTTTTATAAACTTTGTTAGCGAGTCCGGAATAGTATCTGAACTCTAAAGTGCCGTCCTTATTAACTAGAACACCCTCCACTAATGCCGTCCATAGCTTATTTGAGAACACACTCACTAAATCCTCATTATCTTTAAGGGCAATGACTGTAATTGTCAATTAAATTATGTTGTTTTTTAGCGGTCGAAAATTTAGGTGAATGACGAGGATTAAGCCTCGTCATTTTCAATTAGTAATTTTCCTTTTATTCGATACGACTGACCAGTAATTTTAATAATGTGGGAATGATGGACAAGCCGGTCAATTATCGCATTAGCAATCGTGTAATCTCCAAAGACTTCTCCCCATTTAGATAAAGGAAGGTTGGAGGTGATGATCATCGGTCTTCTTTCATAACGTGCGGCAACAAGTTGGAAGAACCCATTAGCGGCATCTTTTTCAACCGGGAGATAACCAATTTCATCAATGACGAGCAACTTGTATTTGAGATAGTGTTTAACGACCTTATCGACCGTGCCTTCGCTGGCAGCAACCTTAAACTTTTGCATGAGGGTATTGAAATGAATGAAATACGTTGAGATTCGTTTACTAGAAGCCTCAACCCCAAGTGCGGTGGCTAAGTGTGTTTTACCGACACCGGAATTTCCAATGAAGAGAATGTTCTCGAATTGTTCGACGAAGCGAAGTGAGAGTAAATCAAGGATTTGTGGTTTGCTAATGGAGGGTTGATAAGTAAAATCGAAATCATCAATTGTTTTGTAGTAAGGGAAGTGAGATATAGTCAGATTAATGAGACGGGCTCTTTCCTCACGAAACTCAACTTCCTTGTCGGTTAGTTCTTTGAGAATATCGACGAACGATTTGTTTTTTTGGAGCGCATCATCTAAATAACCAGGTAATATTTCTTTGAATTTTAACAGCTTGAGGTGATGAAGATTATTGAGTAGTTGTGTGTAATTTGACATAATGATTCCTTTCATAATTTGTCGTAGAGTTTGAGATTTTTCTCCGCGATGCGATTAATTTCATCATCTGATTTATGAGCAAAAGCCTCGCTTTTAAGAATTTCAATAAAGTGATCTTTTTGGTAATTAAACTTGCGGGATGATAAACGATGTGAAGTAATGACAACCCCATCAGACAACATGTCTAAATGGTCATCATGTATTTTCAAAACAACAGTTTTTCCGATATAATTGGGATGCAGGGAGTATTTGTTGTTCAAGTACGTAACCATTGCTTCTTTGGTAACAACTCTTGTTATTGGTTTAGTGAGGTAGTTATCAAGAAGTTCGCGGTTAGGTAGTGGCAATAAGTATTCCTTTTCTATTTTGTGTAGTTGACTGGGAACCTTATTTGTGGCATATGAGAGATCCGTATTCAAATCATCATTGAGCATCCGAACAATTTCATCGAGTTGATCGATTGTATCAAATTCGTGGTTATAGGGTTGAAGTCGACTCATCAGTTTCGCTAGGGCTTCAACTTTTCCTTTGGTTTGCGGGCGATAGGGGCGACAGGCAATCACAGCAAACCCCATATCTTTAGCAAACTCATAGAAAGTTTGATTAATCACAGCCTCTTGGAAGTTGGAGCGGCTTTGATCGACAACCGTTTTCATGTTATCGAATAGTATTTCTTTTGGAATTCCTTGATAGTACTTAAATCCGTTGATTAAAGCTGATTTTAATGTGTCTTGATTACGATCGAGTGTTAATTGTAAATACTTCATTCGCGAGAATCCTAGAACCATCAAGAAGACATTGATTTCAAACACTTCTCCTTGCCTGGATGTCATGGACAATCTTTCTTTCCAATCAACTTGAGCTTGTAAACCTGGATTAGTTTCGAATCGAATCGTTGCTTTGTTTGTTTTATCAATTTTGATCGAACGAGCAAATTCTCTTAGAATCGTGTACTTACCCTCATATCCTCTTTTTTGAATGAATTTGAAGATAGACATATAAGTGCACGACATTTCTAGTTTTTCTACAATCGCTTCTTTGTAATCATCTAGTTTAGAAGGTATTTTCCTCCTTTCTTTTAGTGTTCCATCTGATTCGAAGTACCGTTTGACCGTGCGGTAGTCACATTGGTATATTCGAGCCAATTCAGCATAATTTGGTTCAATGTTTTCTTTTTTCATCAACTTCATCCTTTCCATAATGTCTTTTCTCATGTAGGTTCTCCTTTTTTGACATAAGAGAAGTTTAGCAAAAGAAAAGAATAGTCTCTGTAGAAACCGACATTTTCAACCGTCATTTTCCTACAAAACTATTCTGTCAAATACACT
>JAAYCD010000080.1 GCA_012744375.1 Erysipelotrichaceae bacterium
GCGGCTAAAGGCAGTGATATTCCGTTTTCTGATATGTTTATTATCACCGTTAATAATCATCCTTTAAACCATCGAAATATCGTTATTCCTGGCGTTCCTAACTACACATGGCACGACTGGGTAGAAGTCGATATATATTCTTTCTGGATGGAGGCAGGAGAAAATACAATTGTTTTTACTTCTGGTAGTAATAGCACAAACTTTGACTATATTGATCTATATTCAAAAGACATTTTAACTTTCTAAAAATATCGAACAAGTATATTAATGAGCATTCTAATAAGAATGCTTTTTATTTACATTCGATTTTGATGTGTCTATAATAGGCAATTGACATGACTTTTGAAACATTATTAGCCATCGTCCTATTAGCCATTGCCCTATCCATGGATGCATTCGCCGTCAGTATTAGTGAAGGACTTACATGTTGCGACTTAAACAAAAAGCGCATGTTTTTTATCGCCATCACCTTTGGGGTATTTCAAGCGCTCATGCCTTTAATTGGTTACTTTATCGTTGAATTAGTCACGGTTTTAATCGGACAAGGTGGTGGAGCGCAAGCGGGCAGAATCATGGAAATTGCTGTAGCTTGGATTGCATTTGGTTTATTAATGTTTTTAGGCATAAAAATGATTAAAGAAGCGCACAAAGGTATTGGTCGTCAGTGCGATATTGAAGGAGCCAAAGTATTTCATATTAGACCAATTCTTATTATGGGTATTGCCACTTCAATTGATGCTTTAGCAACTGGCGTCAGTTTGCATGCTGGCATATCGAATAATGTAACTGTTTGGTTACACGCATCAATGATTATTGCTATTACCTTCATTATTTGTTTACTTGGATTATTTTTGGCCCAACAAATAATAAAATTATTTGGAAATAAAACCGAAGCAGCCACTTTGATCGGTGGTATCATTCTTGTTGCTTTAGCAATTTGGATTATTGTTTCTCATTACGTGCTTTAGTTTATATCACTAACTCTAAAGTTAATAAAGCAATCGAAAGTACTGGAATACTAATAATCGCTCCATATTTTATAAAATCTAAAAATGTAAATTTCACCTGATATTTTTTGAGTAAAGAAGAAAACATCACACCCGCAAGAGCTCCTAAAGGCGTTAAAAATGCACCGATATTGCTTCCGATAATACTCGCATAAACACCTTTTAAAAACAAAGTGTTACTTAATGAATTAGTAATATCAGAAAACAAGATACTCATTGGAATATTGTTAATAATATTTGCACTTAAAAACGATGCATAGCCATAGACAAACGTCGTAGAACTATTGCCAAGTAACTCACCAATTTTTTGTGAAACACCTTGATAATTGAAAGCGACAACAATCACAAACATCGCTAAAACAAATGGAATTAGTTGGTAAGGTAAACGCACTAACGATTGACGTAGGAAATGCCAATTGCGCTTGGTTACCAAACGAATGATTAACCCACATAACAATAAAGATATTGCCGAAAACATCGCGATTAACCACATCTTTATTCCCGTATAAGGAGTAATAATTAAAAAGATTAAGCAAATAATTAAATGCACTAGGCCGATAATTAAATCGCTCTTTTGCGTAATTTTCACTTCGCTCAAATCGGGTGTTAAAGGTTTTTTTAATGAAGGCATAAATATGATAAAGAGTAAGGCTAATTCTATTAAGCCGGAAAAAATAGTGGGAAGAGCCATCACTTTAAAATATTCGATAAAATCAATACTGCTAGCCGTTGCTAAATAGATGTTGGTTGGATTACCGATAATTAGAATCATCGACCAAGTATTTGCGGCGGTAAATTCAGCAACTAAATAAGGTATTGGATTTACTTTGCTATTTTTACAAAATTGACAGATGAAAGGTGTCATTGTAAGTATGACAATATCGTTTGAAGTAAATACCGTTAAAATAGACACTAAAAGGTAAAGAGCAAGAAAAAGCACCCATTGTTTGTTGTTGGCCTTTTTGGCGGTCAGATTGGCTAAATAAGCAAACAAACCACACTCATCTAAAAAGATGGAAATAACAGTCATCGAAAAAAATAAAACCAAAATTTTAATCGGGTTTAATTCGTTAGAAGAAGTTAAACTATTCCATAATTCATCGAGAGGCACTAGTGTGCTAATAAGTAAAACCAAAGCCCCAAGTAAAGCAAAAAGCCAAAAAGTTTCGATTTTAAATTTACCGATTTTTATAGTTGGTAAAACTAGCGAAGATACACTAATTAAAACGAAGGTTATTAAACCGATGATGATTACAGGAATCATAGAGCCTCAACGCGAGTCAATTTTATTTTTTGCAAGTCTTTTGGTAAAACCGTTAATAAGGCAACGGTATTACAAATAGTGGCTACAATCCAAGTGAATGGGAATAAAGCATATAACCAAAATACTGTATGGAACATAGGAAATGGGAACAATGTTAATACTAGTATTATTCTTAGTCCTGTGCAACAAACTAAAGTAGTAATCATTGGATAAGTTGAACGTTTTAAGCCTCTTAAAACCGAGCCTGTAAATAACATGGTAAAATCAAGAAAATACAAGTAACCAGTTAGTGATAAGCGTGTATATCCCGCTTCTATTGCTTCTAATTCTTCGACAAATAGAGATAGTAACGGACGATGGAAGAAAAACACAATCGCGGCCAATATCGCACACATTATTGCACCCCAAAATAAGCCATAAGTAATGACCTTTTTGATGTTTTCAATTTTTTTAGCGCCCATATTCGCGGCGATAAAAGTCATTGTGCTAATACAAATTGCATCGCAAACCGCATAAAAATAACTTTCTATGTTACCTGCGGCAATGACGCCGTTTTCTAAATTGACATTTCCTGGATCGATTTGATATAAACTTGATTGAATTAAAACATTTGGTAAGGAAAAGAAAAAACCTTGTAAGCCAGCTGGTAAGCCAACTTTTAAGACTTCCTTTAATACTATGCCATCAACTTTTAGGTCCTTAAGTGACAAATTGACGTAATTTTTCTTACTTTTCATTAAGACAAACAAACACACAAAAGCCGAAACGGCTTCTGCTATTACTGTTGCGATGGCGACACCCGCAACACCCATCTTAAAGCCAAAAACAAACCAAACATCAAAGGCGACATTTAATAAGCCAGCAATTAGCAAAGAGATAAACGGAGATTTAGAGTCGCCTTGACCAATTAATAGTTGGGCAGAATAGTTATAAAGTAAGACAAAAGGCACTCCGGCAAAATATATTTTTAAGTATAAAGCGGCTTTAGCAAAATAGTGTTCGCCAGTACCCATCATCTGTAAAATATTATCGCTAACAATGAAGCCAACTATCCCAACGAAAATACCAGAAATAAGCGCGAAAATTAAAGAAGTGTGAACAACTTTATTTGCCTTTTCCTTATTGCCCGCTCCTCTTGCTTCGGAAAGAAGAACGTTCGCCCCAATTGAGACGCCGGTAAAAACAACGATGATGAGGTTGATAAGCGCGGTATTAGAAGCTATAGCCCCCATTGACTCAGCGGAGTCTCCAAAGTGGACTGTTGATAAATCGACTGTCACATATAATAACTGAACAAAGGTGGTTAACATCGTCGGTATTGCAAATGCAATAATCTTACCGAAGAGGTGGCCATTGGTCATGTCTTTCGTTTGCTTAAAATAATAAATTAATGACTTTAGCATGAGAAAGATTATATGCTAAATTATAGCCATTTCAAGAGTTTTGCTATAAATATTTATATGAACGAAAAACAGAAAATGAAAGCGGGTAAAATTTATGACTCTTTGGTGCCTGAACTTGCCTCTAGAAGGCGTGAAGCACAAGCTTTTTGCCTTGCATATAACGCCCTTCCCGAAAGTCATCCGAAGCGCGCGAGATTAATCAAAAAGATTTTCCCTAAAGCCCCAGATTCATTGTTTGTCCGTGGTCCAATTTTTGTCGATTATGGAGATAATGTGACGTTTGGCGAACATGTCTTTTTTAATTTTCATGCTGTTCTACTTGATGTTTGCCCAATTACGATTGGTAACAACGTCTTTTTCGGCCCGAATATTTCTTTACTTACTCCAATGCACGCGCTAATTGCTGCTGAAAGACAACCGTATTTTGATGTAGAAAAAGGGTATTTAACCGACCGAGAATATGGAAAACCAATTTTTATTGGAAACGATTGTTGGTTTGGTGGCAACGTGACGATATTACCAGGAGTCACCATAGTCGATAATGTTGTTATTGGCGCAGGCTCAGTCGTTACTCGTTCGATTTTAACAAGTGGAATTTATGCTGGTAATCCTGCAAGAAAAATCCGCGATATAATCGCGGAAGATTCTATATATATGAATAAGGACTTGTGGTAAATCTATACCAAATAAACACTATCAAGATAAGCCTTACGATCAGTTAACCAATCGATTAAATGATTTGCTGCATCTTTGTGGGTTTTAAATGTAGTCGCAATTTTTGGAGTAAATTTTGGAACAATAGTGCCTAAATTGGCCCAGCGATGATAATTACGATCAAATTCCGCAACAAAGGCATTAGTTTCATAAGTGAGATTGGCAAGTAATTTATTAATTACATTAGAATGGTCAAAGACACGATAATATTTTGTCATTGTTTCATTGAAGAAGCTTGCATTAGCCAACATATAAAACCAAGGATTAAATTTGAAGGCATCATAAGCGGTCGATCCAAAGTTGCCATCAGGTGAACTGGCAGTTTCCACATCGACATTTCCACTGCTCCAGTCAAAGTCCCAAGGCGCACCGAAAGTAAGCCGTGGATATTTGCTATCCTTTGAAAAATCAACAAACATGAAGAAAGAAGAATAACCAACATCGATATTTTTCATCACTTCATGAAGTAAATACATCTTAAAAAGCGATTCCATATCAATAAGACTATTGAGAGTATCAAATGCCGTTAAATAAGGAGAAGTAATTAATTCCAAATTTTTATCTAAAATAAAGAACTTATTTTCAGCAATTGCCGAAAAGAAAATGCTGTAAACATTTTTGATATATTTTTCAATATATTCCTTTTGCGCGCGATCAAAAATATCGCTTTTGATTGTATAGTCTTTTGGCCACAAGATTACGCCATTAAGTGTATTTAAAAATGAACCCGCAGAGAAATAATTATCTTCTTGATTCGCATAGTTATCTAATTCAAGTAAATAACCTACGTCTGTCCCTTTGTAATTGTCTTCTGGTTCTTTAACATTAATGCGTTGTTTATTGGCTTGCTGTTGTTCGGCTAATAAATAAACACCTTTATATTCGTTGTTGATATATAAATTGATATGTTGATAACTGGAAGCATAGTTGTTCGAATAATTTAATAAAGCACCACCTAGATAAAAAGCGGCGCTATTGCGAAGCATTGATTGATCGGAATATTCTGCTAATAATACCCAACTTTTAGCTTTTGCCTCATCATTTAAACCAAGCATGATGCGTTTATCATCAAACTTGATGCGATAGCCTTTCTTTTCATAAGTCAATGAGCCATTACCTCTAACTCTAATACCGCCCTCTACGCCATTAAGAATGTATTGTTCGGGGCAATTAGAAACAGTTAAAGCCATTGGGGTATACGATTCTTTATCTTCTTCATCAATTTCGATACCTCTTGTGTTAACGTAAATGTTTGGAAAGCCATCATTAGGTGTGACTTTGATAAAAGCTTTTTCTTCTTTGAGCAACTTATGGTCAGGGTCATAATAATAAGCTTTAGCTTGTTTTTGTCCGATTTCGGTTAGGACATTGTTTTCATATTCAATAGTGACGGCGGTTGGAATTAAACCTTGTACCATTAAGGTGTGAGGCTTACCATCATAAACAAAAGTTTGATTAACAAAAGCACATTGGTCTAAAGCGTATAAATAATCTTCAGTTTTTGTATAATCACAAACACTGCATTTATATGTTATTTTACCATTTTCGATTATAGTCGCACTAGTCGTGCCCAACACTTCAAAATCATGATCATCTCCTCCAGGAACGTGTGAAGAAGATGGAGCAGAAGATGAAGAAGGAGTAGACAATTGACTACTGCTACCGATCGTAGCACAACTAGAAACGACCAACAGTGCCACTAATCCAATTATCGTTTTTAAATGTTTTTTCATAGGTTTCCAATATTGCTCTTACTTAATAAAATGTAAGTCTTTTTTATTTAAATATAAAACTAGGCAAAATACCACTAAAAAATATAAGGTTTATTAAGTAGTTGTTGTTTTACAACACTTAATCATCGCGTAGACTTACGCGATATTCAAAAAAAGAATTGTGAAACCACAACTCTTTTTATAAATATTTTGATGCTTAATCAATTTTGACGTAACGAATCTTTTCGTACTGTTCGATTTCCATGCTGCGTCTGAGCATTGTTTCGTACACTTGATCACGTAATTTTTCTTTGGCAGCTTTTCGATCAAGGTTGTTGTCTGGATAGAAAGGACCATCGACGTGTGTAATTAAACGATACTTGCGTTTATAAGGTACAAAGGTGTTTGTAACACAAATAACTGGGCTACCCATCGTTACTGGATAACCAAACGAAGCATCTCTAAACGGTCTAATTTTGGTGTAATATGGCCAAATGTGAGCTTCGGGATAAATTGTCACTGTTTCACCTTTTTCTATTTTTTGCTTGACTGCTTCTAAGAAGCGTGGTGTACCTCTTACAGTGGAAGGAAGCGGCATTGCACCAAGCATCCCAACGATCGTTTTAATCCCAACAACTGAAGTAGCTTCAGGACCGGTGATAATATTGTTTCTTTGTTTGAAAAGAATGTTTGGAGTATATGCATCCCCCATACTTAATGTATGATTGGCATAAATAAAGGCACCTTTAATTTCTTTTTTATTCACAGTTAAGTGATTAACTATTTTTTGTTTATAAACGGCTTTGTTCATCAATCTAACTAATGGTCTAGCGATGACATTATATAAAAGAAATTGTGCACTTTTATAAACGGGACAGCGGTGGATATAGCGATAATTTTCAGGTGTTTTTTTCGCGACGATACCATTATTGGCAAAGTCATCATTAAGTTCATCTTTATAGTAGAAGATAGTTTTTGGAGTACGATGTTCTTCGCTAGAATAAGTCAGTAACATGTCACGCATTTGTCTCATGCAATTTGATTGCGCAAACTTTTCGGCATAATTCAAATATTGTTCAGAAACTTTAGCTTTTTCTTCAGGATGTTCAATCCAGTAATCAATCTTATCCGCTAAGTCTTGTGGCGAATCGTGTTTGAAAAGATTTTTCTCAGTTAACGCAAACGCGTTAGTCGCACTTCTTTTAGAATCGGAAATTACTGGAACTAGTCCACATTTGATAGCTTCTAAACAAGCGATAGCTTCAATTTCCGCGACTGAAGGATGGACATATAAGTCGCATTGATTAATGGTATTAATTAAGTCCTCACGCGAGAAAAATTTAATAATTGGCTTTTCAATGCCAAGTCTTTTAACTGTCTCTAAGATTTCTCTTTCGCGCGGACCCTGACCAGCAAAAACTAAACGAATTTGATCGCGATATTTGCTTTTTGCTACTGCTTGCAATAATAAGCCATGAGATTTTTCTTTGGCTAAACGTCCGATAAACAAAACGTTATATTTTTCATCATATGGGGCAACACGCGGCACATCTTTTTTGATATAACTTTCGTTGACACCATTTGAAATCACATAACCATTTGTTTTTCTTTTAATCGTTTTTTCAAATATATCCCTGATGAATTGGGTAGGGTAGTGAATCGCGTTAACATAACGATATAGATTTTTATAAAAGTTTTTATATACCAAACGATTGATGAACTTGGAATTCATCGTATTAAAAATATGTGAAGTAAAGTTCTCAGCCTGGCAGTGGAAGCCAGCAGTGACTGGAATACCACGTTCTCTAGCCATTTTTGCGGCTTTTACGCCAGTTGGGAAAGGCATCATCACGTGGACGATGTCCACTCCCTCAAGAGCCTGAGCAATTATTTTAGCGTTCGGCCTTGCTAAGGTGACATTATTTTTCTTAAAAAGAAAATTAATTAATGGTCCACAATTTAATTCTGGAACCACATAATAATTATCAACACCCTTCTTATCTTGGTCACCGCATAATATGCGGACGTTGTCACCGCAACTCCTTAAATATCTAATTAAATTCATCGCAGCGTGCGTGGTGCCGTTATTTTCTTCGCCTAAGATGTCACAAACTAATAAAACATTCATAGCTGATTTTCCCTGAGATGAGTATAATGATAATAAGGATTAATAAGCAAGTTTGTTCTACGCTATATTTCGTAGAATACAATTCTACCAACAGTAGAGGTGGTTCCAACTATGGATTACATAACGAAAAACATCGCAAATAATATTCAAAAACTACGAAAAATTAACAAAATGACGCAAAACGAGTTAGCGAACATTTTAAATTACTCCGATAAAGCCATATCAAAATGGGAAAGAGGAGAGTCGATTCCTGATATCACTACGCTTGTATTTATCGCTAATGTTTTTAAAGTCGATATTGATTATCTCACTAAAGATCACACCGATAAAGAAATCGAATATACGCAAATTGATGCGAAGATTTCAATTAGAAATTTACTCATTACCATTATGCTTTGTACGGCCGTATATTTGATTGCTACGGTATTTTTCGTATATATGACTATTAACAAACCAAATTTGGTTTCTAAATATTGGATTAGTTTTGTTGTGGCTTTACCTGTCTCTAGTATCATTGTGACTTTTTATGCTCGGTCAACGAAAAGGTGGCTAATTGCGCTTATCGCTGTTTCTTTATTTGTGTGGGGAACAATTACTACTTTCTTCTTACTAGGAGCATTCATATATTCTTTATCAAATTTTTGGATGATTTTCCTTGTCGGCATACCAATTCAAGCGGCGATTTTCATTTATTATTTCTGGAAAAGGAAAATCTAAGACGACATAAAAAGACACCGATGGTGCCTTTATTTTTAAAGAAGAAATAGTATTAAAACCTAATAATAACATCTTCTTCACTATTATGGATTTCAACAATATTGAGATGCCGATTTAGTTTGGTGAACTTTTTGATTATTTTTAATGCCCTTTTTAATTCCGCTCTTTTTGCTTTTGTTTGGTCAATTGGAAGTTTTAAATTACGAGCAAATAGCTTTAATCCTATGCGCGAAGTAAATAACGAATTCGGAAGCCAAAAAGAAATACGTTTTGGTCTTTTCTTTGATCTGATGATAATTTTCATTATTCAACAGCGATGGAGACTTTATCGCCGTTTTCGCTAGCGATAGAAACAATTTCACCAATCACACCTTGTTCCACTAAATCGAGAATTTGTCTAAAGTCAATGTTCTTAAGGCTTTCCTTTCCATCCAACAAAGGAATTTCACCAGTATCTTTATTGATGAACACTTTCACTAATGCTAGAGGGAGATTGACTTTGACTTTATCGCCATTAACTTCATTAACGCTAATTTTTAAGACCATCTTATTGATATCTTTTTTAGTCGGCTTATCATTTAGCGAAACGGAAGGTTTTACTTTGCCTAATAGTTCATCTAGTGATATATCAAAGATTTCAGATAATTTTATGAGAATATCGATATCAGGGGAAGCTTGATCATTTTCCCATTTTGACACTGCTTGAGCGGTAATACCGACCTTATCAGCGATATCGTTTTGTGTTAAGCCTTTTTCTTTTCTAAGAGCCGCTAATCTTTGCCCGAATGTTTCTTTTGCCATATGGTTATCTCCTTGGCTACACCTCTATTGTTCGCTAAAAGCAAGCTAAAATAAATCGAAATAACGTTGATATACTAAACAAATAGTTGTATTTATACTAAACCATTGGTTGAGTTTGATGCCAAATTATACGAATTAACTTAAGTTAAAATATATTGTATGAAAATAAAAAGGTTTGATTACTCAAACCTATTTAAACTTATTTGGTAGCTGGAGAGGGACTTGAACCCCCGACAAGCCGGGTATGAACCGACCGCTCTAGCCAACTGAGCTATCCAGCCATGGCGCTTTTGTTCAAGCGAGATTTATTTTATATAAAAGAAATGTTATAAGCAACAAAGAAATAAGAAAAAAATGTAAAGATTAGTGTTATTTAGTCGTTTAAGGGTGTGCAAACATCTTTTTTCAAATTAAAGGGCACTATTATAATGCTTTTTTCGTCAATTAATATTAATATTATTGCAAGGGAATAAATTATGCCAAACTGTCGAAATTGTGGAGTGCGAATATCTCGCTTTAATAAAGATCTTTGTCCCATATGTGGCACTAAAACCCCGTTAGATGGTGTTAGTAGTGATACGATGGAAATTACCGCTCAAGTTGATTTAAGTGGAATTAAGGAAGGACAACGCATCTTACGTCATCGTAAGCCAGTTTTACTATTGTTCGCTCTTGTTGGATTTTCTGGTGCCCCTTTCTTTTATTTAAAACAAAAAAGCAAAGCTTTGATGTGGCTTGCCATTAATTTATTCGCGATTGCAGCTTTCTTTTTAATTTTTTACTATTTACTCCAAGCTGGCTTATTGTCGTCAATTTTTTTAACTGTTGCTGTGCTATATA
>JAAYCD010000074.1 GCA_012744375.1 Erysipelotrichaceae bacterium
ATTATTTTTAATGCTTGAATGGTTTTCATCAAAAAAGATTTTTTACTTTGATGATATATAATTTCTATGGCGTTTAATATGATTTGGAATAAAAGGAACGACAAGGTGAGAATAACAAAAATCGTTTTACTTTGAAAAATGGAAATAACGAGTAATATCGTCACTAGTATTAAAAAAACATAGGTTAAACCGAATTTAACGTTTTTTCTAAATTTTTTATCTACATTAACGTTTCTAATAAATATTTCTAGAATTTTTGATAGAACAGTAGCAAAAGCTTCAAATAGTAATTCTCCAAATATCTGAAAGAAAATATCTGCCAAAACGTCCATTCATCTACCCCGCTTATTGTTTACTATTGTAACATTATTGCTCGAAAGCATAGCCCATTGAAAATAAAAGGTCATGGTTTTTACTAGGACCAAATATTTTATTACTAAAGTAAGACTTCTTCCTCTTCGCCATTAACGATTTTGACTTCAATATTAGCGAGCGCTTCTTTAATGAGCGAATCAAAGTCAAATTGTTTTTCTAAAGTTTCAACATCATCTAAATGGGGCATGGTTTTAGGTGATTTTGGTGTAAAGATCGTACAGCAATCTTCATATGGGCGAATAGAAATATCATATGTGCCAATCTTGTTGCTAAGTTTAATGATTTCCACCTTATCAGTAGTTGCTAATGGGCGAATAATTGGAGTATTCGTAACGGCGTTTATTACATGCATGGATTGGAGAGTTTGGCTGGCTACTTGTCCGATTGATTCACCTGTAGAAATAACAGGGCAATTCCTTTTTTTAGCCAGGGCGTCTGCTAATCTAAACATCATTCTGCGCATTAAAGTAATGCAATAGCTTTCAGGGGCATGGTCATAAATTGCTTCTTGTATTTTTGTAAACGGCACGATGTGTAGGCGAATGCGTGGTTGATATCGGTTTAATTTTTTTAATAAATCTTCAAGTTTATAGATGACGCCCATTTGCGTATATGGCGGAGAAGCAAAATGAATGCATTCGATACTCACCCCGCGCTTCATCATCAAATATGCAGCTACTGGAGAATCAATGCCACCAGAAAGTAAATGCATGGACTTTCCGCCAACGCCTAAAGGATAGCCACCGGCACCTAAATAAGTATGTGTGAAAATATAAGCTGCTTCCTGTCTTAACTCAATGGAAAGCAAGATTTCTGGGTTATGAACATCAACTTTGATGCTTGGCGTATTACGCAAAATGTGGCCAGCCACAATTCGTGTGATGTCATCAGAAACAAGTGGAAACGTTTTATCACTTCGTTTAGTTTTTACTTTAAATGTATTGCCCACTTCTTCTTTCATCAGCATCAAAGCGCTTTCAATTATTAAATCAATATCTTTTTGACAGCGATAAACTAGCGATAAAGAATAGATGCCAGAAACGTCTTTTAAGCGTTCTAAAACAGGTTCATATGGTATTTCATTGAGGCTGACATAAATGTGGTCATACCGCATATCGAAGGTTAAAGATGGCCAATCTTTTAAAGCAGATTTTATATTAGTGTATAGCACACGGACAAAATCTTTTCGATTTTTACCTTTGGTCGATAATTCGCCAAAACGAATCATTATATGGTCATATTTAATCATTGTTTGATCTCCTTGAGGATGTCTTCTAAATTAGCAATTAATGTATCAACTTCTTCTAATGTGTTTTCATAAGAAAAAGAAATGCGAATCGTATTAGCGGCCAACTGCATGTTTTGGCACATCGCGTAGATGACAGCACTATGTTTTTCCTTTTTGGAATGACAGGCTGAAAGTGAGGATACCATAATATTTCGATTAGATAAAGCCTCAACTACAACGCTAGCTTTGCGATTAAGTAAAGAAAAGTTAACGATGTAGGGGTTTGCTTGAAAGTAAGAATTAAGCTTATATTTATCAGGGTGTTCATTAAGATACTTTAATAAACGATCGCGCAATTTGGCGATATGTTGGTAATTGTCTTTTTGCTGTTCAACAATTAGTCTTAAGGCTTTAGCTAAGGAAGCAGATAAGGCTAGAGTATTGGTGCCACTTCGTAAGTTATATTCCTGCCCACCACCAGCATTAATTGCTCTTAATAAAATGTTTTTCTTTTTTATAAGAGCCCCACTACCTTGTAAACCGTGGATTTTGTGTCCGGCGAAAGTGAACAAATCGATGTTATCTAAAGGAATAGGTACTTTACCAATTGCTTGTGCCATATCAGCGTGTAAAACGATTTTTGGGTAAGTTTTTAATATTTCACCAATTTCCTCAAGAGGATTAATCGCTCCTGTTTCATTGTTTACGGCCATCAGTGAAACTAAGATTGTGCGTTTATTCAGTGCATGCACCACATCTTTTACTTCGACAACACCTTTGTCGTTTAATGGTAAGACCGTTACTTCAAAACCAAATTGTTCCATTTCCAAAATGGAGTTTAATACAGAAGGATGTTCGCCAGCATTAGTGATAATGTGATTACCACGTGTTTTATTAGCAAAACAATAGCCTTTAATCGCTAAGTTATTTGCCTCTGTTGCTCCGCTTGTAAATATCACCTCGTGATTATCTAATTTTAAAGTACGCAAAATTTGCGCTCGAGAAGTTTCTAATAAGCGAGCGGATTTTTGTCCTAAAGCATGAATGCTACTTGGATTAGCAAAATATTCCGTGGTAATGCGCTGATATGAATCTAAGACTTCGGGAAAAACTTTACTAGTGGCAGCATTATCTAAATAGATGATCTTAGCCATTGCTACTCCCAGTATCGTCAACGTGGGCACGTTTAAAAATGAGGTTTGCTTCATGATAAACTTTTACAAATTCACCATGTTCAAATGAATGTTCAAGTTGACACAATTGTTGGTGGACTTCTTCTTGGTGGTTGCGATCGCGATTTGCATACACAATTGCCGATTCGGCAAGTTGCATTTCTCTAAACTTATTCTCAATCTCATCAAACAAGGCGTTAGCTCCAACTTTTAGAGTTGACACTTTAGCGTTAATCTCATCGACGGCGATTGGTTGAACTTTTATTGCTTTATCGATTTCATTCAATAAGTCATAGCAATCATCGATCCGTACTTGATATGGTAATGAAAACTCAGGCAAACCGATTTCTCTTAAAATTGATTCGACTTGTTTCAAGCGATAGTAATAAATGAAAATAAGAGTGTAGGCTTCTTCGCTTGAACTTTTTAAGAAATCAACATATTGCTTGAATTGATCGACTCCTTCTTTGGCACCTACAAAATGAGTGGATAATTCGTCTAACTTATTTTTTAAAGTTGAGAAAGGTTGTTTGAAAGAAGAATGAATGTAGTTATCAAGAGTTTGTTTGGTTGTTCCTAAAGCATTCATTTTTTGCTTTAAAGTTTCAATTCTTTCTGTTTGCTCGTTGCTTACGATGTATGTCTTATATAGTTCAGGTAACAAAGAACAAATTTTTAAGAAAACTTTTTCAAGTTCAATTACCTTGGCATAAATTTCATCATTATTTTGTTCAAAATAAAGTTTATCCCGTTGCTCGTTTTTTAGTTGCACTCTTACTTCTTCAATTTGTGATTGCAAAGCATCTAGACCTTCCATGATATTGGTGAGATTAAGTTTAGTTAAACGCGATTTAATCACTTCTAAATCACGTTCCCACTCATTGAGTTTGTTTTGGAACTGCAAGTTATAAAGCGGTAATCCTTGTGATTCAACATTTGCGTATTCTTTTTTAAGTTGTGCGATTTTATCTGGAACGACATTATTAACTAAAACACATAAATTAGGGAGTTGCGATAATGCGGACTCTAAAGCGGAAACAACTTTATCGATGACTGGCAAAAGTGCTTGAGCTTCTTCGTATTCAGCTGATTCAATGCGCGTTTCAAATTCGATAAATTTTTGGTCGAGTTTGTCAAACACTTGGTTGATTGAACTAGCAACCAAATCAACGTCCGCACTATTGGCGTAAAAAGTTTGTTTTACACGGCGATAATTTTCTTTTAGCTTTAAGATGGAATGTCTAGCATCTTCTTCAGGTTTGACTAAGTTATATAAATCGCTATCTAAAACATTGACTTTATCTTCGAAATTTTTAATCGCCTTTTTGGTGTCGGCAATGACGGTTTTAATGTTTTTATATTGCTTATTAGCAATAAGTGCATTTAATTGCTTTAGCATTGATTCTGCAAATTTATCATCATTTTCATAAATTTCTTTAAACCGACGCATATACTTTTCATGTTTATCAACATATAGCAAGTTGGTGCGGGCAATAATTTCAAGACGATGGATGTACTGCGAATCTTGACCGATTAATAACGCATCTAAATAAGCATATTTTTTTTCTAGTTCACGAATAACTTTCTTCGTGCGGCGACGCGAAATAACGAAATGATAAAACAATATAAAACAAATGCCAACAAAGACAACGCCAACAATGACTAACACCCACAATCCGTAAGGCGGGTTACTATCTGCCAAAACAATCATCGAAGAAAACCTCCTTAGCATCTCAATATAACTAATGACTTTAGTCATACACATATTGTAGCTATTTTTGATTGTATTATAAAAGCCTTTTATTGAAATATTACTTATTTCATAAAAATTTTAAAAATCAAAAAATTATTGAGGCTAAAATAATGTTGCATAAAGTAAATGACACTTTTCATAATTTTTCTTTTCTTTGCATTATAAAATAAATCCAAAAAGTCATGTATATATCTAATATTATTGTATTTTCGATTATAGTTTATAAATATCCTCCAAATTTATCGGTTTATTTTGTTGACTATCTTCGATATTTTCTATATATTATTAACTGCATGTAATGCAGCATGTGAATACATTCCGTCCGATGTTTAATACGGCTGTAACGAAGTAACCAAAGCTATGCGGTGAAACGTATAATTAAACATCCGGGAATAAGGAATTCACACCTATTCATTATCGTGCAAAAGAAATGAAAGGACTCAAAATAACATGAAGTACACAGGATCAGATTGGAAAAGATCACGTCGCTTAGGCTTCTCCACCTTAGAAACAGGTAAAGAACTAGCGAAACGCCCTTATGGCCCAGGTCAACATGGCGCAAACCGTCGTAAAAAGAATTCCGAATACGGCAAACAATTAATTGAAAAACAAAAATTAAGACACATGTATGGTGTCAATGAAAGACAATTCCGTCGTTTATTCATGATTGCCTTGGCAAGTAAAGAAGTTACTGGCTATGCATTTATGAAATTACTCGAATCCCGTTTAGATAACTTAGTTTATCGTATGGGCTTTGCTAGAACTCGTCGCGGTGCTAGACAATTAGTCAATCACGGTCACGTCGAAGTTAATGGCAAAAAATTAGACATCCCTAGCGCCATTCTTAAAGTTGGCGATATCGTCAGTATTAGAGAAAACAGCAAAGGTTTAAAAGTTATCAAAGAATCTTTAGATTCTATCGCCACTAAAGCTGGTTGGGTTGATGTTGATGTTGAAAAATTATCTGGCAAATATATTCGTGAAGTCGAACGCAACGAATTGCCACAAGACATCACTGAATCTCAAATCGTTGAATACTACAACCGCAAGCTCTAATCGTCAAACAAAAAAACAAAACCTCGGTAGTTCCGAGGTTTTTTGTTGGCTTGATTATTTAATTAATAAATGGGATATGGAACTTTTTGTAGACGAGGATTTGCAATATTTCTTCTACCTACTTTGGCTTGTTCTTTACCGTTAAGCATCACTAAATCACCAGTAAAGCCACAAGTCATATTATTAACTAAGGATGTTCCAACCCCATACATTGTGACTGGCACTTTGGCCTTTGTCCATTCGGCAATTTTTTCTTTAGTAAAGCCGGATGAAACGACAATACCAACATAGTCAAAACCTTGGTCATCAAGAGCTTTTCTTAAAGCGATAATGAGTTCTTTACATACACCATGAGGATCAAAACCTGTCGTATCTTTATCATCAAAATAATGATCAATTAAAGCTTTTGAAGTATCAACGCGCACATTCTTTAGTTTCCTGCCTAAATGATGGGCGATTAATAAAGAGTCATTAACGACATCGTTATGATAATCAATTAGAGCTGTCACTTGTTCTTCTGGAAAAGTTTTTAAATACGCTTCGGCGGCTTTAATGATATCGCCATCACATAGTTGGATAAGCGCATGAGGCATTGTCCCCATCCCTTTTCCGCCCCACCACAAAGCTTGTGCGTCGGTGCTGACACGATTTATACCAGCGACATAAGTTGCATATCCATCACCAACTTGTGTTAAATAGTCATCCTGACGGTCTGCCATTGAGAAAACAGGAGTGTCGCCAGCTGCTTCTAAAACTTCCATCACATTGGTAGCCACGCTTGTTCTTCTAGCTAGCACACCATCAATGACCGATTCTAAAAACCCAAAATTTTCATATTTACCTGTTACTTTTAGAACTGGTTCTTCGCTAGTGATAATATCTCCATCATGCATGGCTTCAATAATAAGTTGTTCTGGATTAATGGCGAATTTATGGATAATAGCAATTGCTTCATCAACACCGCATAACATCGCTTTTTCGCGACGTTGGAACCATTGCATAGTCACGATGTTATTGGCTAAATACTTAGCGACAATTTGTTGTGATTTCAAAAAATAGTTAGCGCTATAAAGACCCTCGCCTAAAGCGTTAGGTAATTTGAAAGTCTTGTCGGTTAGTCGGGAAATGAGTCCCTTTTCCTTCATTTCAATTTCTTTCATAATGCTTTTTCCTCCATTTGAAAGATGTCTTGCCCGATGAAGGCATCTTTTTGACAATCTTTTTCCACTTCTAATGGTTCTTGGTTTTCTTGGACGTCTAAATCATACTCAGTGGCAATACGATCGGCTCTAACGAATTTTCCATCAGCAGTTAAGGTATCTTTTTTAACTTTGATAACGTATTGATCACTTTCTTTTGCAAAATAAAACCCAGAGTGGTTTTTATTGGCCAACATATAGCCATATTTTCCTAAATAGCCATTGATAATCGCAATAAGTTCACTATTAGGCAAAACGACCAAACCTTTAAATTTGATTTTGACAAATTTTGCAATGCGAAAAATATCAATGCGAACAATATTGTTGTTTTTAGTATAAATTAAAACATCGTCATCTTGTTCGGGGATGAGACTATCATCTATATCATCAAATAAGACGCTTAAAAAAGCGCTAGTTTTATCGTGATGATTAATTAATCCATATTTTGCAATCATAATTTCTCCAAGATTAACCGATAGATTGGTAAACCTTGTTCTCTGAAACTTTGCTCGTATTCAGTCATCTCATCAAAGGGGTCTAAGCCGTTATAATGACGATCAATACTAACGACATTAAACTGAGAAAGTGCCGCCAACTCTAAAGAGAAGTCAAACAAATCAACATTGTCGGTCTTAAAATATACGCGCCCGCCTTTTTTTAGAATGCGGAAATATTGTGCTAAATATTTTTCTGAGGTCAAACGATGTTTGTGATGGCGTTTCTTTGGCCAAGGGTCAGAGAAATTTAAAAATAAAGCATCGACACTATTGTCGTTTAAATTTGGCAAAAGTACATCAGCATCAGCGTAGATGAGTTTGGCATTAGAAATTGCTTTTTCCACAATTTTTTTAGTAGTAATTCCTGAACAAGTTACATTTCTTTCAATGCCGACAAATAGTTTGTCTGGAAACTTAAGCGCCATGTTGCATAAAAAATTGCCTTTGCCTGCTCCTATTTCTAAATAATAGGTAGGTAAGCCATTAAGTTGTTCGATAGAAAACGACACTTCTGGATGTTCATCCAAATAAGGTTTCGCCCATGCTTTAAATCTTGGTCGCATTATATTTTCTTCCCTAATTCAATAATAGCTCTAGCATAAATTGCCATCGCTTTTTCTAAATGTGCGATTTCGACATTTTCATTTACCCCGTGCATAAGTGAGTTATGTCCCGGGAATTCCATACCAAAAGCAACGACATTGTCGGCTTCTTTAGCGTAAGTACCACCACCAGTAGCAATTGGTGGAGTAACAAAGTCACCAGTTTCTTTCTGATAGACATCTAATAAAGTATTTATTAAGACACTGTCTTTTGGATAGAACAGTAAAGGCGAAATACCTAAAACTTCAACATGAAATGGTTTGCTATTTTCCACTACTTTAGCAATCATTTGTTCGCTAGTCACTGTTTCAACGTGACGATAGTTGACGACCATTTCAAGTTTTCCAGTTTCATAAGAAATAATCCCAACGTTTAAAGAGTTAGTGCCCATATTGTCACTAACTGCATCGGCTTTTAAACCTTCGCCACGTAGTGGAGCGTATAATTCAAAAAGTGTTTTGAAATCGTCATTCGCATAAAACTCACCTAAATGTTTAACCGCGATCATCGCCGCATTGATGCCTTTCCACGGCATCGACCCATGAGCCGCTAAGCCATGGAAAATCAAAGTCATAACGTTATCATCGGCCATAAAGGAGTAATCGACTTGTTTCTCACTTAGGTAAGTAACAAAGTCTAAATTTGTTTCTAGTTTGACTTCGCACTTTTCGATGACCGAGTTTGAAGCAACTCCGCCCTTAATCGAAATAAGTTCGGGAAAATTTATTGTTTTACTTACTTTAAAACCAACAATGCCTTTTTCTGCATAAATAAGAGGAAAATCAGAATCAGGAGAAAAGCCTAAAGTAGGTTGCTTTTTCTTTAGATGTTCAAAGTAATAAGTCATACAAGCAGAACCGCGTTCTTCATTACCACCTACTAAAAAGCGAACTTGATAATTGCCTAATAAGTTATTGTCCTTAAGAGCTTTCATAGCGTAATAAGCGACGAGCATCGGGCCTTTATCATCAGCGACACCGCGTCCATATAAGATGCCACCATTTTCGTAGACGGTTAACGGGTCTTGTGGCCAACCAGTACCGACTGGGACAATATCAACATGCGCCATAATGGTGACGTTAGGTTCTAAATCATTGGTGACTATTTCCACCACCATATTGTTATAGTTGGTAACTACGAAACCATCCTTCTTAGCTAGTTGTTCCACGTATTTTAAGGCATTTGTCACGCCAACACCAAAAGGATTAACTTCATCAACTGTAGATTCATCATATGTTGAATCAATGGCCACCAACTCTTTTAAGGCTTTGAGCATTTCCTGTTTATATGGAGCGACGAGTTTTGAATAAAAATCTTTGTTTTGCATATTGATATGTTTCCTTTACTTTATGTTTTTCTGAATGATAATATCTAGGCCTTCGAGATTGAGATTTTGATCATAGATAAAGTCATCTTTTAAGATATCTTTAACATATACAGCTCCTCCACCAGTGAGGATATGTTTACATGTGTAACCAAGTTCTTTTTCATAGCGCTTTAATAAACCAAGAATCATGTCTGCATGACCATAGACAATACCGGCATTCATCGCTTGTAATGTGTTTTTTGCCATTACTGAGGCTGGAGCGATTAACGATACTTTTGGTAAGAGTGCCGCTTTATTTGATAAAGATTCAGCACTTAGCGTTAATCCAGGCATAATCAGAGCTGAACAAAAGATAAAATCTTTATCAAGCAAGAGTATTTTACTAGCTGTGCCTAAATCCGCAATTAGTAATGGTGCGCCATACTTTTCTTTTGCTCCGACTAGATCGGCGATTAAATCGTTACCGATTTCTAATGGATTATCAACTTTGATTGATAGTCCAGTTTTAGTTCCTGGACCGATGAGCATTGGCTCTTGATTAAATAGTTTCTTAATCGCGTTAATAATCATCAAGTTCACTTGCGGAACAACAGAAGAAAAAATTACGTGTTTAATTTTGCTTCGGTCAATATGAAGTGCATCGAATCTAGCTTTAAATAATAAATGAAATTCGTCTTCGGTTAAACGCACATCAGTATTAAGGATGAGTTTACCAACGAGTTCATGATTATCAAATACGCCAATACCAATTGTAGAATTACCTACATCAATACAAATATTCATATTATGCCACCACAATATTGACTAAGCGGCCTTTCACAACGATGATTTTCATAATTGTTTTGCCCTCAATATGCCGCTTGACGCTTTCCACTTCTAAAGCAGCGGTTTTTATAACTTCATCGTTATCATCGATGCCGACTGTCATTTCCCCTCTTAATTTTCCATTGACTGATATACCCATAGTAATAGTATTTAGCACTAGTTTGTCTGGGTTATATGTTGGCCAAGATTCAAAAGCAATTGTGTGGTCATGACCTAACTTATGCCACATTTCTTCGCCTAAGTGTGGAACGATTGGTGAAATAATTTTCACAAAGCCTTCAGCATATTCTTGGCTAATTTTGTTAATGCGATACACTTCATTAAT
This sequence comes from Erysipelotrichaceae bacterium, assembly GCA_012744375.1. Classification (GTDB taxonomy): domain Bacteria; phylum Bacillota_I; class Bacilli_A; order RFN20; family CAG-826; genus RUG14515. The sequence goes on from JAAYCD010000074.1 coordinate 10,361, forward strand.
AAATATCATCATTTGGCTAATCGCCGTATTAAACGA
>JAAYCD010000049.1 GCA_012744375.1 Erysipelotrichaceae bacterium
TCAGGATAAGAAAAGCCAGCGGCAAAACGATGGCCACCACCGCCATAGGCGATGGCTACATGTTGCACATCAACATTTAAACTTCTTAATTCAGCTTGTAGTCCATGGTTATCAGTTTCAGTAGCAATAAACCAAATCGGATAACCCGTAATATTATCTAACAATGTTACTTGACCAACCATTTTTGCTGCGGTGATTCCCAAAGCATCGCGGTCAGCTTTGCTGACGATTAAATAAATAATACCTTTAGGATTAGTTTTATAGTTGTTTAATACAAACGCTTTAATCTTTAAAGATTGCTCATTGGTCATGCTTGAAATCTGACTAATAATTTTTGGCTCAGCTCCATGAAGACAAAGGTCTTTTAAAATACTGAAAACAGTCACATAGTCATTAACGTATTGAAATCGACCGGTGTCAGTAAGCATTCCCAAATATAAAGCATTAGCGGCAATTTTTGGAATCGATAATCCGCTTTCTATTGCCAAACGATAAATCAATTCCGCAGTTGAACAAGCATTCGTGTCAACAATTTCTGGTCCTTCTATGAAGGAGAAGGTGTTGATGTGATGGTCAATTTTAACAAAATCTAAAGCTGATGGGGCGCGCTTATCTTCTAAGCGAATCAAATCGTTGCTATCTAAAATAACCGCCAAAGAATTGGTGATAATTTCATCGCTGACAACGTCCATGTGACCTAAATAACTATAAAAAATATTTAACCCACTGCCTACTGCGTAGATTTTTTTATTTGGATAATTTTGATGAAGTATTTCTCTTAACGCAATTTGACTGCCATAACAGTCACCGTCTGGATTAAGGTGACCAAAAATGACGATGGAATCGTATTGGTTAATTTTTTCTCTGAAGGGTTCAAACATTAAAAGTCGGTGTCCTTTTCTTCTTCATCCTCTTCGTCTTCTTCGTCGTCATCTTCTTCGTCTTCTTCGTCGTCGGATAAAGAATTAGCTTTATCTGGCTTATCCTTGAATGGTTTGTTGTATTCTTCCTCTTCTTCGACTTCTTCAATGTCGTCATAAGAAATTTCTACATCAGAATATACTTCGCTCATATCAATATGAACTTTTTCAAATTTGTGTCGTGATCTTAAATCCCATTCGTTTTCACCTAAGGTGACAAAACGACCATCGAGCATTAAGCTGGTGTAGAAGTTTGAGATTTTTTGTGCGGCTTGTTGTTCGGTAAACCCTTTTTCTTGCACACAATATGCCCAAATATCTTGGAATTTGCTTTGTTGTGGGTTTAAGCTTACATAATCATAAGCGAGATCAAGTAATGATTTTGGCATTTAAAAATGTCCTCCTACATGTGTGTTGGTGCGCTTACTCCAATAAGCGCGAGTGAATTTTTCAATACAATTTTACTAGCCATAACTAAGGCTAAACGTGACCCACATAATTGTGGATTTTCACGATCTATGACACGACATTCGTTATAGAATACGTGAACTAATTCGGCCAATGCACGAATATAGTTTGTAATTTTGTAAGGGGCTTTTTCTTTTGCAGCGTCACTAACGACATTAGTAAAAGAAACCAAGTGTTTTAAGAGATTGATTTCTGAAGATTCCGCAAGCATGCGCCCCGTTTCATCAACCGCAATATCTTTTCCTTGTTCAAGAATTGAACATAATCTAGCATGAGCATATTGCGCATAAAAAACTGGATTATTTGAGCTTTGCTCAATCGCTAAGTTCATATCGAAATCTAAATGCGTGGAAGCCGCGCGCATCGCGAAAAAATAACGCATGGCATCAACACCAACTTCTTCGCAAATATCTTTTAAGGTGATGGCATCACCTTTTCTTTTGCTGGCTTTAAATTCTTGACCATCTTTCAAGAAGCGTACCATTTGAATTAATTCAACATGAAGGGCATCTTCTTTATAGCCGTGCATCATTAAAGCAGACTTCATCCGATTAATATAGCCATGATGGTCAGCGCCCAAAACGTCAATGATAAAATCATAGCCACGAGCCATTTTATTCACGTGATAACAAATATCGGGCATGAAGTATGTATACTCACCATTGCTTTTAACAATAACGCGGTCTTTATCATCTAAGAAAGCTGAGGTTTTCAAAAAGACTGCGCCGTCCTGGACATAAGTGTATTCTTTTAAGTACGCAATTTCTTTTTCAATCGCATCGTTGGCTCTAATGGCTTTTTCTGAAGAAAATACATCGAATCTAACACGGAAAGTAGTTAGATCGTCAACAATTCTATCGAGTTCAAGCTTCATACCTTTTTCTTTGAAAAATTCAATAGCGTTTTCCATGTATAAAGCACGATCACCAATCTCATCTTTAATCTGTTTGGCAATATCGATGATATCTTGGCCTTCATAACCATCTTCGGGAATAACGCCTTCTAAGCCTAGCGCTTGACGATATCTCGCTTGAATTGATAAAGCTAAATTAGTGATTTGATTTCCTGCATCATTAATGTAGTATTCTCTTGTCACATCATAACCAGCGAAATCTAATATACGACAAATGCTGTCTCCAATAGCGGCTCCTCTAGCGGTACCAATATGAAGTAATCCTGTAGGATTAGCAGAGACAAATTCAACATTCACCTTTAAATTTTTACGTGGCGAACGACCATAATTATCATCTAAGTCGATTATTTTTTTAACGATTGCCTGCAAGGAATCGTGTTTCATGAAGAAATTTATAAAGCCAGGTCCGGCGACTTCAATTTTATCAATGTCAGACATATCAATGTTGGCAATAATCAAAAAAGCCACATCACGAGGAGATTTAGCAAAATGACGCGCAAACTTCATGGCAACATTACTTGCATAGTCACCATGAGTTTCATCTTTGCTCTTCTCGATAATAATGTCAGACAATGCTACTTCATAACCGAGTTTAGCTAAGGAATTGGCAATTTTAAGTTTTAAAATATCAACAATGTCCATGCTATCCCTCCTTTTTTTCTAGTAAAACAATGGCATCGGCTCTGACCGCAAAGCCACGACCGAGTTCATCGATATCTTCGTTAGTGCCCGCTTTGACGGAAACACATTTTATGTCAACATACAATAACTGCGCAATATTAGCACGCATTATTTGAATAAATGGTGCTAACTTTGGAGCTTTCAAAGTTATTGAAATATCAATATTACCAACTTTGTATCCATTTTCAACCATCATTTTTACAATTCTAGAAACGATGATGCTTGAATCTATGTCTTTATATTCAGGACTATTTGGGAAATAAGTACCCAAATCGCCAAGTGCCAAAGCACCTAAAATCGCTTCGCCCAAAGCATGATAAACCACATCCCCATCGCTATGGGCAAGTTCACCTAATGGAAAAGGAATATGGACTCCACCAAGCATTAATTTTCTATTTTCCACCAATTGGTGTATGTCACTTGCAAATCCTATTCTCATGATCTTTTGTTCACATTAAAACGGAAGAACATTATGTCACCATCTTTTGGATAATAACTCTTACCTTCGGTTCTTATCTTTCCTGCTACTTTTACTGCATTTTCACTGCCAAATTCTTTAATGGCCTCATAAGAATACACTTCGGCACAAATAAAGCCTTTTTGGAAGTCAGTATGAATGACTCCGGCACATTCAGGTGCCGACATATTGTTTTTAAAAGTCCAAGCGCGACATTCATCAGCGCCAACTGTAAAGAAAGTGGATAAGTTTAGTAACTTATAGGTTGTCTTAATTACCTTTTCTAATCCAGATTCACTGACGTTAAGCTCTTTTAAATATTCGTGCTTTTCTTGTTCGCTTAAAGATGATAGTTCACTTTCGATTTGTGCGGAAACTGGAATAACTTGACTATTTTCTTTTTTCGCATATTCCACCACTTTTTGGTACATTTCACAGTTAGTTAAATCAAGTAAATCTTCTTCGCCAACGTTGGCGACATAAATAATTGGTTTGTTGGTTAATAAATGAAAGTTTGTTTTACAAAAAGCAACTTGGTCATCATTCAATTTTGCTTGTCTAGCTGGCAAACCTTGCTCAAGAATTGCTTTTAGTGGCGTAAGAATAGACATTTCATATATTGCATCTTTGTCCTTGGCAATGCGCGCTTTAGAATCGCATTTTTCGATGCGCTTTGTAATTGTGTCTAGGTCCGCCATGACCAACTCTAAATTTATAATTTCGATGTCTCTAATTGGATCGACTGATTCTTCGACGTGAACGATATCATCATTAGCAAAACAGCGCACCACCTCAACAATTGCGTCGCACTCGCGAATGTGTGCTAAAAATTGGTTTCCCAAACCTTCACCTTTTGAGGCACCTCGAACCAAACCTGCAATATCGATGAATTCGACTGTTGCTGGAACTTTTTTTAGCGGTTTGAATAGATTTGTTAGAAAATCCAATCTCTCGTCTGGAACGGGAACAACACCGGTGTTTGGATTGATAGTGGCAAACGGATAATTTGCTGCTTCGACATGTGAATTGGTAATGGCATTAAAAAGTGTTGATTTGCCAACATTTGGTAACCCGACAATGCCTGCTTTTAATCCCATATTGATATTTTCCTCTTTTAAGTGCTTATCATTATAAGGGAATATTATTAAATAACAAAATAAAATATTATTTGTTTTATTTTACTAA
>JAAYCD010000034.1 GCA_012744375.1 Erysipelotrichaceae bacterium
CTGCGTTGTTATTCCGCTAGGAAGAAGCATGCCTGCTCCCACCTACTTAGGCTTAGCCATTAACCCAAGAAACATAACATTATTTTACTTGAGCAAAAGAAAAACCCTATATTTAGGGTAAAAAAAGACCACCCAGCTTGGATGATCTTATTTGCTTATAATTCTTGCAACAATTTTTGTCCGATTTTATTACATTGGACTTGTCTTGTTACAGCTTATATTAATCAGCAACGTATGGAAGAAGCGCCATGAAGCGAGCATTTTTAATCGCTTTGGCTAATTCTCTTTGATGTTTCGCACAAGTTCCGGTTGCTCTTCTAGCAGAAATCTTACCATTTGGAGTAATCATTGTTTTTAAGAGTTCAACGTCTTTATAATCAATGAATTTAGATTTATTTTTGCAGAAGACACATACTTTTTTGTGTGGTCTAACTTTTCTAAATGCCATAATTATTCCCTTTCTTAATTAAAATGGAAGATCCTCATCAGGCAAGTCTATTGAATCAAGGTTGCTACCAGAACCTATAATTGGGCTATCATCGAATTTAGGTGTTTCGATATTGCCACCATCTTTCTTTGATTCTAAGAAAGTGACTCTATCCACTAACACTTCGAATGTTTGGCCTTTGGTTCCATCTTGGCGAACAAAATTTCTTTGATTAAGACTGCCATCAACAGCGATCATTGAACCTTTTCGTGTGAATTTCATCAACACCTCGGCTTGCTCTCTAAAAACAACGCAATTAATGAATGAGGCACTTCTATTGCCATCAGCATCTTTTGTTCTATTGTCTACAGCAAGCGTGAATGTAGCGAAACTCACATCAGAATTGGTTTTTCTTAGTTCTGGGTCTCTTGTGAGACGTCCAACTAAGACGATTCGATTAACCATGTGTGGTCCTCCTTATTGTTGATCAACTACTACTAAGTGACGTAACACGGCTGGATTGATTTTGACTTTACGATTGAATTGGAAAAGTGCAGTCTCATCAGCGTCTACTTTGAGGACGACATAGAAACCCTTGGTTAAATTGTTGATTGGATACGCTAATTCGCGCATACCTAATTTGGTATCAACGTTTTTGACCTTGGCGCCGTTTTCTTCGAGAAGAGCTTGAACATTGTTCATTTCTGCTTCACGAGCGGCTTCGTCTAAATCGGCCTTCAAAATGTACATAATTTCGTATTTGCGCATTTTGTTTTACCTCCCTTTGGTCTTCTGGCTATTATCAAGTAATAGCAGAGAGTCTTGCTTTTCAGCCTCTCAATTATACAAGTCTTATTCGTATTTGTAAAGCGCGTGTCTACGTACACTTACCCGAAGATGTGGGAAATGGGAACGACAATGTGTGTTTGCGAGGTTGGGATGTGGGATTACGCAAGTTTTGTGTTTAACGGGAAAAATAAAAATCCTCAGGTAAGTGCGATGAAGGTAAGCGGTAAGTTAGACTAGGCACCGTTAATACCTCACACATAACCTATAGGAGGATTTTTTTATTATTGTCTAAAAATTTATAGATTTTTTTGATCGCCAACAAATGGAAGAATGGAAATTTCTAAGTTGGCGTTTTTAATTCTTAATTCATCAATGAATGCTTTTTCTTGAGAACAATCAAGCATCTCAATGCGATAGGAAAGTCTAAATAATGAACCCATAGCAGTTGTTTTAATTTCGACCATTTCATATCTTTTCAAAAAGCGAGCGAAAGTATCATTAAATACTTCGCTATAATTCAACGATTCAGGAATAGTGATTTTAAGTAATTTATCACCATTATATTTTTTGCCACAGAAAATATTAAATGAAGATAAAGCGACGAAAATTATAGCAATTAATGCGGCGAAAATAGCAGCAAAAGCTAAATACCCCAAACCGGCAATTAAACCGGTGGCCACACCCGCAAAAAGGAGTAACATTTCTTCAGCGCGACCATTAACACTTCTAAATCTTATGAGACCTAAAGCAACAGCGATTGTCGCAATACGCACCACACCAGTAGTGGCTTGATCAAGGAACAAAGTGACCATCGACACAACCGCCGCCACAATCATCGGTAAGATGGAGATAGTGATGAAATAGCTTTTTGTACCACGCATTTTAAACGAGGTCACAAAAGCAAATGCTAAAGCAATCACGAATGTGGAAGCGATGATGATGAGCGAAACATAAATTTTGTCGACGTTCGCTAGTAAAGTAAATAAAGAACTCATAATGCAGATTTCCTTTCTATGGATGTGATAGTTGCATAACATTTCTTATAAGCTTCTCCGACCTTTGAGAAACTTGTTTTATAAATTTTTCCTTCGGCTAATATTTTGGTCAACCAAAGTGGCATAGCCCCTTGGACTTTAATTTCTAGAATAGCTCCTCCAGGAGGAAGTAAAGAGGTGCCTTCAGTAGAAGTGTGCAAGTTTAAATCCTCAGTGCGATAACGAGGGTTTTCATCAATGGTGACTCTTAAGTCACTATTGTCTTGCAAATAAGCATAACGATCATAAAGTATCATTATTGCTGGTTGTAAATTTTTATAGAAATCACGCGTGTAACATATTTCACGTGCGATTTGACTACCTTCTGATAAGTTACTTTTGAAAGCGAAGAAGTCGGCAGCTTCTTGTTCGCTAGTTTTTACACGGCGTTTATAAACAATACCATTAACTTTTCTTTTGACTTCGAGAAATATTTTGTCGCCATTGGTGACCAATCCATACGCTCTAGTTCTAATTTTTTCTTTGAATTTTGGTTTTTCAACTGATGTCCTAATCAAATATAAATCTGGAGTGTCATAGTATAAAGAAACTATCGTGGTTTTGCCATAACTATCGATTGACATGTGACCAACTAAGGATTGCTTAATGTAATCACATTGTTCTTTGCTGAGCATATACTTAAACTCATATCTTAGCATAGTCGCAATATGATTTGACATTACATTTACCCCCTTTCAGTCACTAAAAAACAATTAATTAATAGCTACATTCACACCATTTTGCGTCCAGTTAAGAATATCGGTGTTGTTGAGTTTTAAACTATAAGCACTACTATTAACGAGCGCAGCTGAATAGATGACGAATTCTTCATAACCATATTCATTGGTGAAAGTTACGCTCAAACCTTGTCCTGCTAAGGTATAATTGCCTGGAACAAAACGGTTTGTTGCGGCCTCAGATGTCACATCTAATATACCATAATTTTCGCCTGGTCTAAAGCGCGCGCTCGGATTAGAGGTGAAAGCTTTAAAGATTGAACCACTAGTGGTTGGAGTTGATTCAATACCATTAAAAGCAATAAAAGTACCACCAGTAATTGAACAAGTACCTTCAACTTCTAAGGCTGTTGAAATGGCATTTGGGGTGCCATAAGAACCGCGAGAAACAATCACGCCGCCAGTTTGGCTGAAACTGCCATTGCTATCGATGCCATCAGTATCTCCGGCTGCGACAGTAACATTAATAAAACCACCGCTAACAATCATCGTTGGGTCTTCATTTATTTTTCTAGAAACATTGATGCCATCATCAGTACCAAAGATGTGCATTGTCCCACCAGAAATTCTTATGTGGTTAGCCTCTACTCCTTCAGTCAAACTTATAATCGACATACTGCCACCAGTGACAGTTAAAGTATTATCAGCGCGTAAAGCATCATTATCCGAAGAAATGGAAATAATGCCACCTTCAATTGTCACATTACCTAAACCTGTTCTACCATTGTCAAATTCATCGCCGTATTTAGCAGAAATAGCAACATCATCACTAATAATGGCGGTGTTACCACCTTTAATATTAACGATATTTTCGGCAACCATACCATTAGCACTAATAGTTTCATCAAAAACTAACGGAGTATAATGCGTTGATTTTTTGCCGGTTTTGATATTTAGATTGATTGGCAATGTATTGTCGAGTTGATCGATAACGATATTGTGTGCGGCACTTAATCCGGTATACAAGGTATCAACATGAATAGAACCACCATTAATGGTAATGTTTCCGCGTTGATTGCCTTTATTTGAAACATCAGTGTTTTTAGTTTTCATCCCTTCACCATAAAGACTATGAAGGGTAATGTTGCCAGAATGAATAGTAATACTATCATTACCTTTTAATGCATTGTTAGGAGCGCTAACATTCAAAGTTAAGTTTTGAACCTCTAAATCTTTAGAAGTATGAATACCGTTATTAAAAGTGGCAACAACAACTAAAGCACCACTACCTTTAATTTCTAAGTCGGCGGAGGCACTAATAACCCCTTCACCAACTGTTTTATCTTCAACTTGTTTAATTGGTCTAGTTTCTTTAACTAAGTTTTCCGTTTCAGCTTTTGCTTTAATGAATACTTTGTCAGCTCTAGTCGCTTTGATTGGCGAATCGCTATCATATTCAATCGTTGCACCTTCTAGTGAAAGCTCAACTTTATCATTATCGCCAGCACTAATTAAAATTTGACCATTAAGTGTACCTTTTAACGTATAAGAACCACCTCTAGTGATGGTATAAATACTACCTTCTTTTGAGAAATTGCCATCTTTTGTGGTCATGACAAAATCACTTTCATTGACTGGGTCTGGAATAGAAGAGGCATCTGGAATGCTAATTGAAGTATAGTTCGAATGAACAGAGGTCGAACTATTTGAGGTGTTTGGCACCTTTTGACAACCAATCACGGCAAAAATTGCGATGACTGATAAGGGAATTAATTTTTTATATGACATTTAAGTTGTCCTTTCGATAAAAAA
>JAAYCD010000031.1 GCA_012744375.1 Erysipelotrichaceae bacterium
AACATACCCTTTACTTCGTGAAAAATGAGTTTGTGAGAATGTAGGAACTGGTTTTCAAAACCGAAAATCTTCTTAAATTCATTATTAATTTTATAGTCTCCATATTTTGTGTCGCCCACAACGTGGTGACGAACATAAGACATATGCGCTCTAATTTGGTGCGTTCTTCCGGTCAGTAACTCTACATCTAGTAGTGTGTACTCTTGATAGTTTTCTATGACTTGATATTTTGTAATCGCTGTTTTCGCTCCACTTTTTAAAGGGGCTACAATCATCTTTTTGCGCTCAAAACTTTTTCTTAGTGGTGCTTCTACCACTCCTGACTCGCTAATATAACCCGCCACTAAAGTCAAATAATGTTTTTCCACATTGTTATGTTCATTCAAGATTTTGCTCATTTCCGTCGCTGCAATGTTGGTCTTTGCAAAAATAATTAAACCCGAGGTGTCTTTATCAAGGCGGTTAACCGGCATCGCCGGGTAGTTAATATTCAAATATTTTTCGACTTCTTGATCTAAAGATGGATTTGAGCTAATACCATCTCTTTCGCTTAATAAACCACGTGGCTTATTTATAATCACGATGTTTTTATCTTCAAAAATAATAAATTTAGATATATCCATATTTAAAGCCTAACTCATTATAAAAGGTTTTTGTGTTTACACGCACTAACTCAATGCCATAATTTGTGATTTTATGGTTTAAGAACCATCTATAATCTAATATAATGGTGCAAATGTGAGGTGGAGTTTATGTCAAAAGCAGATCAAATCTTTATCGCAAATATGAAAGAAATTTTGGAGAATGGTTTTTGGGATACCAACTTACCAGTTAGACCACGCTGGGAAGATGGAACTCCAGCGCACACTGTTAAAAAATTCTGCATTGTTAATCGTTATAATTTACAAGAGGAATTACCAATTCTTACGATTAGAAGAACTGCTTTTAAGAGTTGTTTAGATGAACTGCTTTGGATTTGGCAAAAAAAATCTAACCGCGTACAAGATTTAAACTCCCACATTTGGGATGCGTGGGCGGATGAAAATGGGACGATTGGAAAAGCTTATGGCTATCAATTGGGCAAAAAATCCAAATACCCAGAGGGCGAGTTTGACCAAGTCGATCGCGTTTTATATGACTTAAAACATAATCCGCAGTCTCGCCGGATTATGACTAATATATATAATTTTGAAGATTTACACGAAATGCGTTTATATCCATGCGCCTATTCAATGACTTTTAATGTTACTGGTGATACGTTAAACGGAATCTTAAACCAAAGAAGCAATGACATGCTCACCGCGAACAATTGGAATGTGCTTCAGTATTCTTTGTTGCTCATCATGTTTGCACAAGTTTCTGGATTAAAAGTTGGTGAACTAGTCCACGTTATCGCTGATGCTCATATTTACGATCGGCATGTAGATATCGTTAAAGAGGTGATTAATAAACCGCAACATCCCGCGCCAAAATTAAAAGTTAATCCCAATGTAACAAATTTCTACGATTTCAAAGTTGGAGATTTTGAATTAGTCGATTACGAATACGAACCATTAGACAAGAAAATCCCAGTGGCGGTTTAATCATGATTATTTCAATATTGAATTGCGATATAAAATATGGAGTTGGCAAAAGAAACGGTTTACTTTTTAACTTGCCTTTAGACATGAAATATTTTCGCGAAACCACGTTTGGTCACGTTGTTTGTATGGGTGAGAACACCTTGCTTTCTTTTCCAAATTCTAAACCATTAAAAAATCGCACTCACATCGTTTTGTCGCAAGACCCTGCTCATAATTATGATGGGGTAATAAATGTCCACACTTTTGATGATTTTTTACAAAAAATAAAACAATACGAAAAAGATGATAAGGTTTTTATTATCGGTGGCGCTTCAATTTATCGCCAAACTTTACCATATGTCGATGAAGTACACTTAACAAAAGTCAACGCTGATGGGGAGGCTGAGGTTTTCTTTATTAATTTAGACGAAAGTCCAGACTTTAAATTAGTACAAGAAAGTGAACCAATAATCGATGGTGATTTTGAAATAAAATTCACTGTCTATAAAAACTTGAACAAAAAGGAAATTGACTAATGAAACGCAATATAATTCCTTCCAATTATGAAAGTTTGCTCAATGTTTTAGACACCCAAAGAGCCATTAAGTTAATTAAAGATACGTTTGAAGACTTATTAGCTAAAGAACTTTGTCTAACTCGTGTATCCGCTCCACTATTTGTCGAACCGAGCACTGGATTAAATGACAATTTAAATGGCTATGAAAAAGCCGTTTCTTTTGTGGTTAATGAAAATCAAAAACAATTAGAAATCGTCCAATCTTTAGCAAAATGGAAACGCTATGCTTTAGCAAAATACCAAGTTACTGGTTTATATACCGATATGAACGCAGTCAGATGTTTTGAAGAGCTAGACAATTTGCATTCTTTATATGTGGATCAATGGGACTGGGAAAAAAGTATAAAACCACAGGAAAGAAATGTTGATACATTAAAAAATATCGTTAACGCCATTTATCGAGTATTTATTCAAACATATGAACTACTCATTAAAGAATACCCGGTGTTAAAAAATGGTTTTCCTAAAAAAATTACATTTATTACCACTAACGAATTAGAGGCTTTATATCCAAAGGTTGACCGCAAAGAAAGAGAAAATCTTATCACTAAAAAATATGGTGCAGTATTCCTAATGAAAATCGGCGGTCCTTTGATGGACGGCTTAGCGCATGATGGCCGCGCTGCCGATTATGATGATTGGGAATTAAATGGTGACATTATTTTGTGGTACGAACCACTTCAAATTGCTTTTGAACTTTCCTCGATGGGCATTAGAGTCAATAAAGAGTCATTAATTAATCAATTAAAGGCTAAGGGTGAAGAATATAAATTGGAACTTCCTTATCACCAAGCTATTTTAAATAATGAGTTACCACTTTCTGTTGGCGGAGGAATTGGTCAATCTCGCCTATGTATGTACTTACTTAAAAAGATACACATCGGCGAAGTGCAAGCTTCTTATTGGTCTAAAGAAGACATCGAGCTTTTTGAAAAGGCAAATGTATTCTTACTCTAAGATTGTTAACAACTCTTTAAAACTATCGATATAAAGGTCTGAATTGGATCTTTTTTCATTAACAAAATCTTTGGATGCATTATCAGCGACGGCAATTGTTAAAAAGCCGTGTTCATGGGCAGTTTTGATACAAGTAGGCATATCTTCAAGCACCATGACATTTTCGGGCTTAAAACCGAGTTTTTCAGCAAGAAATAGGTATATCTTTCCGCTTTGCTTGCCTTCTTTAACTAAATTTACATCAGCGACAAAGTCAAAATAGTTTTCAATGCCTAATCTTTTCAAACAAGGTAAATATAGATGTGCGTCGTTCGCTGTAGCGATACCCATTTTTACACCGCGACTTTTTAATAAATCTAACAAAGTTAAAACATCTTCTTTTAATGGCACTTGATGATGATACATTTGACGTGACATGTCGTGCCATTCTGCCATAATTTTGTCTGGTTCATCTTCAATGCCATATGCTTCTTTAGTAAAAATTGCTGCTTGTTTTAATCCTAGATGGACGATTTTTTGGGCATAGCCTTCTGGAATGGTCATGTTTCTTCTAGCAAAAAAAGCTTCATCAATAGCGTGCCAAATGCCAGTTGAATCAATGAGGGTACCATCCATATCAAAAATGACCGCGTGAATTTCTTTATTTAGTATTTTCATAAATGGTTATTTCCCCACTTTCTACATGCAATAATAAGTTGTTGCTTCTCACTTGAAGAGAGAGGTTTTCGTCTATCCCCACCACTTCACCAATATAGTCTTGACCATCAATAATTACTTTTATTTTTTTATTTAATAAGTAGTTATGTTTTCTGACAAAATCAAGATAACAATTATGATTTAAGTCCAGGAAGTTTTTGATTATTTGATCGAAAAGTTTGTTTTTCAATGTTTCTAAGTCAAAATATTTCCTTTTTTCTAACGCCATTGAGGTGGCGGGTCTTCTTAAGTCCATAGGAAACTCTTTTTGATTTACATTTATTCCTACCCCTATCACCAAATAATTAGGCAACTGACTTTCTAGCAGAATGCCACATATTTTTTTATCTTTGACATAAATGTCATTTGGCCATTTTATACTGAGGTGTTTGATTTTATTTTCAATTAAAAATTTTGCAATCTCTACCGCCATATAAAAAGAAAAGAAGGGAGCTTGTTGTAATAACTTCTCATCTTTAATAAGAAGAGAAAACATAAGATTTTCTCCTATATTACTAATCCAAGAACGCGTTTCCCTACCTTTGCCTTTACTTTGATAATCGGTGGAAACAAAGGTGAAATTATCTAATAAGGCATAACTATTTTTCAAATAATTGTTTGTTGAATCAATCTCAGGAAAATGTAAGCGAGTATAGTGCATACCACATTATAAAAAGACGGGCGCATATAAGCAAACCCGTCTTTAAATATCACTAATAAATATTAGAGGAATAGGAGCAATAGCACGCCAGCCGCTATGGCAGAGCCGATAACACCAGCGACGTTAGGACCCATCGCGTGCATGAGCAAGAAGTTTGTCGGATCTTCTCTGACCCCTTCTTTATGAACAACACGCGCTGCCATTGGAACAGCAGAAACGCCAGCCGCACCAATCATTGGATTGACCTTGCCCTTGGTCGCCCAGCACATGATTTTGCCTCCCAAGACACCGCCCGCGGTCGCCACTGAGAAAGCGAGAATACCAAGGATAAAGATGACGATTGTGTCGAGTGTTAAGAAGGTGGCAGCATCTGCGGTACAGCCAACACAAACACCTAACAAAATGGTAACAATAAAAAGCAATGTATTAGCAAGTGTTTCGGTGATTTTTGGCACGACACCACTTTCTTTTACTAGGTTACCAAGCATCAAACAACCGATTAAAGCGCCTGCGCTAGGAACGATTAAGACAGTAATAATAGTAACCACAATTGGGAACAAAATCTTTTCAGTTTTGGAAACTTCACGTAGATTATCCATTTTAATAAGACGTTCTTTTTTTGTAGTTAATGCTCTAATAATTGGTGGTTGAATAACTGGCACTAGCGCCATATATGAGTAAGCAACAACAGCGATAGATGACAAATATTCAGGAGCTAACTTAGAAGTAACCAAGATAGCAGTTGGTCCGTCAGCGCCACCGATGATGCCAATAGAAGAAGCGATTCTAGCGTCGAATTGTGTCCAGCCTAAACCGTTAGTTCCTAAAGCAATCGCGCCAACGAAAGTAATAAAGATACCGAGTTGTGCAGCAGCGCCGAGCAACATGGTTTTCTTGTTGGCGATTAATGGTCCAAAGTCAGTTGTTGCGCCGATACATAAGAAGATTAAACAAGGATAAATGCCCCATTTAACTCCATAATATAAATAACCAAAAATGCCTGAATAATCGTAATTATACAAATGTTCAATTTCGCTGACGATTGCTTTGGTCATTTCAGCATTTAGACCAAACTCTGCTTGAAAGGCCGTTTGGAAATCAGGCAACATGACAAGTTGGTGCAATTGTGCAGTAGTTGCTTGCCCGTCTGTGATGGAAAATCCGAGCTGATTAGCAAATACAGCAAACTGTTCAAAAATATAATCGCTTTGCTGAGAAGTGATTCCGACATTAGCCGCTAAAGTAATGGAATTATAAGCGGTTGAGCCTTTCAAGAACACTTCACTGGCTACAAATGGGAGGTTGACGAGCAACATCCCGAAAGCGATTGGCAAAAGTAGATAAGGT
Source organism: Erysipelotrichaceae bacterium (assembly GCA_012744375.1). Classification (GTDB taxonomy): domain Bacteria; phylum Bacillota_I; class Bacilli_A; order RFN20; family CAG-826; genus RUG14515. Next base: position 5,801 of record JAAYCD010000031.1, read on the forward strand.
TCGAAGTCTTTTTTAATTGCGAGGAATAAGAGGACGAGGGCAATCAAAATCATGATGAGGTTGCGCCAACCACCGTCGACAAAAAAGCCGGCGATGCCCGAATCCTGCACAAAAGCGACAATTATTTCCCAAAATTTTCCCATAAATACGTCCGTTAATCAATAACGACGACAGGTTCGTTAGCTTTAACATTTTGGCCTTTTGTGACCAAAATTTGTGTAACTTCTCCGTCAAAAATGGAGACGATTTCGTTTTCTAATTTCATCGCTTCTACGATGAGAAGCACATCGCCCTTTTTCACCTTATTACCAACTTTGACTTTGATGTTTACGACTTGACCTTGAATTGGAGAAACGACTTGTTTGCCACCCTCGTTGCTCACGATTTTTCTAGATTCTTCTTTTTTCTTTTCTTCTACTGGTGCAGTGGAAATTTGTTCGATAGTTTCAAGCTCCACGCGGTAGGATTTGCCATTAACTTTAATTTTATAAATTTTCATATTTTAGTCCTCTATTCTCTTAATCGAGACAATGCGTACGTCTTTTCCGGTTTCGCGATGTAATTCGAGTGTAGCAACAATAGATGCAACTACTGCGTTTTCATCTTCACTTAAAATCTTGTTTTCTTCACGAGGTAAAATGTTAGTTAAAGCATCAATTTTTTCCATGCCCTTTTGCATTACCCACGTGACAAAAATGATAATAACTAGAGCGGAGAATACAATAACTATAGCGATGAGCGCTACCAAAATGGCCTCGCTGACAGTCATTGCTTCCCAGTTTTTCCAGATTGCTAAAACCATAATTACGCCTCGACCTTAATAACTTCCGGAATCGCGTCCTCGTTTCTTTGCTTAATAAACTTAATCGCAACATCGCCAAATAAAGCGATTGATAAAACATCTTCATCGCTCTTGGCGATATCTTGATATTGTTTTTTCAAGCCATCAAATTCAGGTTTTAAATCATCGGCTGGACGATGAGTAATGACTGGATCGTTGCCGATAATTTTCGCGCGCACTTCCTCGTTAACAGGTGCTGGAGAAGCACCGTATTTTCCATGGAGATATTCGTTGATTTCCTTTGGAACAATTTTATATCTCTCGCCAGAGAGGACATTCAAAACCGCTTGTGTGCCGACGATTTGTGACATTGGTGTCACGAGTGGAGGATAACCCAAATCCTTTCGGACATTTGGTACTTCCGACAAAACTTCATTCAAGCGATCGGACGCATCTTGTTGTTTTAATTGACTAATTAAGTTAGAGAGCATGCCTCCAGGAACTTGATATTTCACAATGTTTGGATTGACGCCCATGACTTTTGGACTTAATAAACCATTGGCGATATATTTCGCTTTGACTTTTTCTAATTTTTCTGCAGCAGCATCTAACATTTCCACGTTTAATTTTGGATCATATTGTGTGCCTTGAAGGGCAAAATTTAATGATTCAGTACATGATTGAGAAGTGCCACCACTTAAAGGAGAAATTGCACAGTCGACGATATCAGCACCTGCTTCAATGGCTTTTAAATAAGTCATTTCGCAAAGGCCGCCTGTACAGTGACTATGAACTTCAATTGGCAATTTGGTGTTTTTCTTCAAAGCGCTCACTAATTCAAAAGCAGCCATTGGAAGCAATACACCAGCCATATCTTTAATACAAATACTATCCGCGCCCATTTTTTCGATTTGCTTTGCCAAATCAACATAATATTCGATTGTGTGCACTGGGGAAGTTGTATAGCTCAAAGCAATTTGGCATTCACCACGATATTTTTTAACAGCTTTTACTGCGGCTTCTAAATTGCGTAAATCGTTAAGCGCATCAAATAAACGGATAATGTCAATGCCGTTTTTAATAGATTTTTGGACGAACTTTTCAACCACATCATCAGCATAGTGACGATAGCCAAGAAGATTTTGTCCACGTAATAACATTTGTAATTTTGTTTTCTTACAAGTTTTTCTTGCTTGACGTAATCTGTCCCATGGGTCTTCATTTAAGAAACGCAAGCAGGCATCAAAAGTCGCACCGCCCCATATTTCAAGAGCATGATAACCGACTTGATCTAATTCCTTTAACGCGCTTAGAACTTCTTCAGTATTCATTCTAGTCGCGAATAAAGATTGATGGCCATCTCTTAGGCCGGTTTCTACAACTTTAACTCCCATACTATTCTAAGGTGTGGGCTTCTTTAACGACTTTTTCAATAGCTTCTAATGCGTCAGCTGGTAACTTGTCGTAACCGCCTCTCTCCGTTTCTTTAGATTTGACAAAGTTGACTCTATCAAGCATACGAGCTTTAAGTTGACCGACATAATCCTTGTCTTGCAAGTTTGGTACAAAACCTTCCCATGGTAAAATTTCGATATCGGAGAAAGGACCCCATTTTTCGAATTTAGCTGTGCCATCAACAACGGCTTCAATAACGCCAAGAGTGTCTTCTTTTTTAATCTTTTTGCCCATGAAATCGCCAGTATTGATGATATAGCAATCAACGTTCTTTTCAGCAACTAGCTTTTTGAACTTTAAATAGTCATTGACTAATGGATAAGTTCTAAATGGGTTGGCGTATGGTTCAACGACTAAAGCATTAGGGTCAACACCAGGGGCTAATCTTTCAGCAGAGCTACGTTTAGTAGCTAAAGTTGCACCCATGACGGCGGCTAAAGACGCACCTTTTAATTTGACGATTGGAGGAATGGTTGGATCTTTCATAATCCAGAAAATGGCGTTAACTGGTGCTTCGATTTTATCGACGCGGTTAGGGCTCCATAGTTTAGATTTAATCGCACGACCATTGCCATTTCTAATATCATCTGTGACCAATACGACTCTACCTTCGCTATCTCTAGTTGCAGAGCAGTTTTGGACAGTCACTAAGAATTTATTATCTGGGCTATCAGTTGGATAGTCTTGGGTTTTATCAAAATAAGTTGGTTCTAAAGCAATAGATGAACATGTCTCATCATTAATAATGAAAGCATCGTCATGCAATACCTTAATACCAGGATATTTGCCATCATGTTTAGCGTGAGTAATGGTTGATTTACCACTGCCTGATAAGCCATAAACAGATGCGACGAATTTCTTACCACCTTCAAGGATGAATTCTTTTTGGCCACCATGGCAAGAAGCATAACCATTTCTATTGGCAATTGCCCAAGCGATAGTTAAAGTGCCTTTCTTGTGTTCGCCAAAGTATCTCATACCTAAGATGGCTGCACAGTTTGTTTCTGTGGAAAAATATGCTAAGGTTTTGCCCTCACAAATGTCGGTTCTATCAGTACCGGTCCATGAAGGATCAGAGAAAATATAGATGTCTGGTTCGGTACCAATAGGTTTACTCTTTTGGTACATTTTCAAATATTCATCATTGATATATTGGAAGTTTAATAACCAGTTGTAAGCAATCATTTCAAAGCCTTCTGGAATTAACAAGTGGGCTTTAATCATGAATTCAGGGTCTAGGCCGATATATGCTTCAGCATGGTATAGTTTTTTGAAGCGGGTAAAATAAATCGCTTCCATTAACAACTTATCTAATTCATCGGCGTTAACACCTGGTTGGCCTTGAATTCTTCTTGCCGCGGCATAACGACCAGTAATCGCACCATCATTAAAGAGCAAAACTTTAGTATCTCTATCGAGACCGAGTTTCTCTGCTTCAAATACTGGCATATCAGTGACGACTGTGCCTGGAGAATTTTTTGCTAATAAATAAGCTTCTTTGAGTGAGTTAATTTTAACGACATTATTTCCATAAAAAGCAGCTTCGATGATGCTTCTTGTTTTGGAAAAACCGGGTTTGCCTTTTCCAATTTCGTTAATCGGATAAAACGCTTTTGTTGACATAATTTCTTACCTCCATAATCGACACGAGCTTATTTTCTATAAAAAGCCCAAATCAAAGTCATTTTAACACACCCATTATTAAATTATTAATAAAAAAACATATTTTTATTTAATTAATCATTTTGTTTGAAAATATGTGGAGATAATCGCTAGGAAAACTATTATTTTGACTCATTTATGGTCTGTTAAACAAAAAAAGAAAACAAAAAACACGAATGATATCGTGTTTTTGTAATTTGGTATAAAGTAATTATTTGGCTTTACCTTGGTTAGCAACAGCTTCCATTTGTTTTTTGAGTTCTTCTTCGTCCATTAAATAGTAGTTTTTAATGGCTTTCATATTTTCATTGAATTCATAAACTAATGGAACGCCTGTTGGGATATTTACATCAATAATTTCTGATGGTTCAAGATTATCAAAATATTTAACTAAAGCACGAATGCTATTGCCGTGAGCAACGATTAACACTCTTTTGCCCGCAAGCATAGTTGGCTTAATGACTTCTTCGAAATAAGGAACTGCTCTAGCGACAGTTAGTTCTAAAGATTCGGTTAACGGGAGATCTTTTGGATCGACATCTCTAAATTGAGCTTGCAAAGCTGGGTTTCTTTTGTCGTCTTTTTCTAGAGCTGGAGGTGGGCAATCATAAGAACGCCTCCAAATTTTAACTTGATCTTCACCATATTTTGCAGCAGTTTCCGCTTTATTTAAACCTTGAAGAGCACCATAATGACGTTCGTTAAGTCTCCAAGATTTATAAATTGGTAACCACTCTCTATCTAATTCAAATAAAACATTATTCATGGTGTGGATGGCTCTTTTTAATAGCGAAGTGTAAACAACATCGAAATCAAAACCTTTTTCTTTTAAAGTTTTTCCTGCGCGATGAGCTTCTTCGACGCCTTTATCGCTTAAATCAACATCAGTCCAACCTGTGAAAAGATTCAGTTTGTTCCATTCAGATTCACCGTGTCTAATTAATACTAATTTATACATATTCAATCCTCTCTTTTTACGAAATTATTATACTTGCCTATAAGCAAAATAAAAAGAAAACAATTTGGAAATGTATGGTATAGTATTTTTAGTAAAAAATATCATGGCAACAAGGGGTAGCAATCAGCAGGGCGGTCTAGCAAAGCTTGACGAAATTTCTTTTGTTGCTTTAATTTGTCACATCGTATTAGACTAGTAAGGTTGAAAATGGGTATTTAGTATGGATTTAGCAAAAAGTATCATCACACTCCTAGTGGGTGCCGCGATTTTTTTAACGGGCATGAACATGATGTCTGGTGGTTTGAAAAAAATTACTGGGCCTAGTTTAAAAAAGATGCTCAAGAAAATAAGCAACAATCGTTGGGCGGGATTTGCGATTGGTATTTCCGTTACTGCAATTATTCAAAGCAGTGCTGCAACCGGCATCATGACTATCGGTTTTATGAATGCTGGCGCAATGAGTGTTTTTCAAGGGTTAAGCATTAATTTCGGTGCGTATATCGGTACAACTGTGACTGGTTTAATCGCTTCCTTATCTTCTTTCCCAATCTCTAATTACTTTGCACTTTTGGCGGTCGTTGGCGTTGTATTAATGTTCTTCAACATGGATCGCATTAAATATATAGGTGAAATTTGCGCTGGTTTGGGTTTGCTATTCTTTGGCTTAGAAACGATGAAAAGCGCTGTTGATCCAGTGACTGGTTCTCAAGTCTTAATTGATGGTGTCAAAGCCTTTTTTGCCTCGATAGAATTCCCGCTTCTTCAAATATTATTTGGAGCAATTGTCACTGTTATGTTCCAATCTAGCTCCGCAACTACAGGTGTTGCCGTGGCGATGGTCACCGCTAAATCTTTAGAATTACAAAGTGCTATATATCTTGTTATGGGTGCAACTGTAGGTACTGTTTTCACCACAGTTCTTGCTTCTATTGGCGGTAGCATTGAATCAAAGCGCACCGTCATTGTTTGCTTAGTTGTCAGAATCATCGCCGCTTTAGTCGGTTTGGCTATTTACTGGCCATTTCAAGATCAAATCAATAGTGCTTTAATGTATATTTTCCAAAACAACGAGGGTTTAGTCGTGGCGATGTTCATGGCAATCTTTAGTGTTCTTTCTATGCTGGTTGCCCTACCATTTATCGGTTACTTCGAAAAAATTGCTGAAAAACTCATCAAAGACAAAAACGCAGAGGCGAAAAAGAAAGCCATTAAGTACATCGATAATCACTTAATCAAAACCCCTACTATTGCTATGATGCAAGTCAAAAGAGAAATCGTTAGTATGATGCAGTTAGCACATGAAAACTTTAAGCGTGGTTATAATCGCATCATGACGCAAGACTATCACGAAGATAAAGATATAATTGAAAATGAAGAAAAAATCGATTATATCAACCAAACGATCACTTCTTTCTTAATCAACTTATCTCATAGTGTTTCTTTAACGGATGAAAAAATTATCGGTAGTTATTTCCATGTCATTAATGACATTGAACGTATCGGTGATCATGCCTATAATTTTTATGAATCTTCTTTGCGTATGGTCGCTGCAGATTTATCATTTTCTGATATCGCTAAAGAGCAAATTGGATCAATGTATGTTGTGGTTGAAGAAATGTTTGAACTAGCTTATAAAATTTTCGATAAAAACTCCAAAGTTGATCTTAAAAAACTTCACTACTTAGAAACTCAAACGGATGATTTGAAACTCGTTTTAAGTTGTCAACACTATGACAGAATCCAAAACAATCTTTGTAAAATTGAAAACTCTGCCTTCTTTACTTCGTTAATTAGCGAACTAGAAAGAGTCGCCGATCACTTAGTAAATGTTGGTTATTCCATCGTCAACCCTGTCGGCGATGATGAATATGAAAAACTCAAAACGACAAGCGCATAATTGCGCTTTTTGTTTATTCAACCATATAATAAACTTATCTGTTTAACAAATAATGTAATCTAGCCATGTACTTGGTTAGATTTTCTTTTTATCTAACAAGTATAATCAATATATGCCGTTATCCTGCTTAATAAATGTACAGCTTTGACTGTCAGACTTCATACTCAGGCATACGGCTTTTCTTTTAATCGCTAATAGGTTGATTAACGCTTTGACGTTCCATTAACAGATGATTCGAAAAGATAAGCTGATATGGTTAATACGGCAAGAAAAGGAGGTCTTATGGACTTTTATGTTGGGATCGATGTTAGTAAGTTTAAACACACTGTCGCTATCATCGACGAAGAAGGAGAAATTAGAAAGAAAAGCTTCGATATTTCTAATTCTCGAGAAGGGTTTAGTTCACTCTTAAATGAATTAGGTTTGCTCGGAGAAAAAGAGCAAATAAAAATAGGGATGGAAGCGACTGGACATTATATGAATTGTCTAGTGAGATGCTTAATCTCTAATGGATACCAATTCCAGATTTATAATCCAAGTCTGATTTCTAAGTTTCGCGACGCTGAATCAGTTAACTTGGCCAAAACGGATAATCTAGATGCGATGTTAATTGCTAAATATGTAGCAACTCATCCATTTACTTCATCCCCACAATTATCTTACCTTATTGGAGAGATTCGTAAAATCTCAAGAGCAAAATATTTTCTTTTTGGAGATAAGACAGCTTGCTATAACCATTTATTAAGATATTTAGATGAAGTGTTTCCAGAATTTGTCTCTTTCTTTAAGAAAAACGAAGATGGAACGAGAAAAAACATGGGTAGAAATCTATTCGAATCACCCACAATAAGATGGTTATTAAGTGAATATACATCTCCTCAAAAGATGGCGAGGATGAGAATTGAAACAGGCGAAACATTAAGAAGAATGTCAAAAGGTTCGATTAGTTTTAATAGATTTAATCAGCTAAGAGAACTCGCTAAAAATTCAATCGGTTATTCTACAGAAGTTGATGAACAAATTATTAGAAATCTTGTTACTCAAGTTAGAATTATCGATGAAGAAATAGAAATGCTTAATGAATTACTAGAACCATTCATGGAAGAAATAAATTCCCCATTGTTAACAATTCCTGGAATAGGTATTAATCTCGCCGCGATGATTATAGGTGAAATAGGCGATATATCTCGTTTTGAAAATCCAGAAAAATTGATAAAATTCGCTGGTCTAGATGTTAAGGTTTATCAATCAGGCACGATTAATCATAAAGGCCATATTAGGAAAAGAGGATCGCCTATATTGAGGTACGCTCTTGCATTAAGTGTTCAAAAATTAAGAATTCATTCACCTGTTTTTTCAGAATATTATTATTCAAAATTAAGGCAGGGAAAGGCAACAAACGTCGCGATAATTGCCACAACTAGAAAACTAATTCGAGTCATTTGGAAGATGATGACTACTAATCAAGTTTTTGAAAACATTAAAAGAGATTAATTGAAGCTAAAATCTCTATTTCTAAAAAAGCAAAGCTTTTGCTTCTTTTTGTCGTATCTTTTTGCAAAAATTTATAAGATAATAGTTGTATGA
>JAAYCD010000025.1 GCA_012744375.1 Erysipelotrichaceae bacterium
AGAATACGAAAATAGGGAGAATATCCTTTTTTCTTTATGACTAGGATAATAGGGTTGAATTTAAAGGATTGGGGTTAAATAGTTTAGGTTTGCATATAAAAACAATAATATATAAACACAATCGGGTAATAAAAACAGAAATAGAGCAAATTATTATGATGCACTCTACAAGGGACTTACAAATAATGACTATACGGATTTCATAAAATTGATTGTTGATCTAGTAAATGAATCAAAGGATACAAAATTATAATCGATAGGTTAATTAACTAAGAGGTTTAATGAAGAAATTACCATAAACTTGTTTCAATGGATAAACAGCGACGAAAGCATATTCATCGACTTTCTTGGCCACACCAACAACTCTTTTGACTTCATTAGGAGACACAACCATCCACATGATAAATTTTTTCGCACCACTATATGCACCTTTTCCCTCAGAGATCGTTGCTGAGTGTGGAAAGTGAGCAATCATTATCTCAGACATATGTTCTTTTTCAGTCACTATTTGAATTTGAATTTTCTTATTCCTCAAGTTGATAGCATCGATAATCATGCCGCAAACCATAATATAAATTACCGAGAAAATAATCGAATACAAAGAATAAATAATTGAGGTGTTACCATCGGCCAATCTTAAGAAAGCGTAGGTTACAACCAATGAGGCATTAATAATAACACCATATTTACCGATTTGTGTTGATCGCTTTGCGCCCATGTAATAGGTGATAATATCTATTCCACCACATGAAATGCCTGCAGTATAAGCAGAAGCACTTGCAAGGCCTGAACAAATACCAGCAAACAATACACGTACTAGTGGAGTGCCTAGCGCAATGGTGGTCGGATCTGAACCGCTGACATCAAAGGTAAAATTAGCCACTTCTTTTGCAATACCTGATTGCGAAAAAAAACTAATAAAGATGGACGATAGGACAACGTTCACCATAGTGAAAATAGTGAAGCGTTTACTAATCTTGAAAAAACTAAAAATTAAAAGGGGGATATTAAGAATTGTATAGAAAACAGATTGAATGGTATTACCCCCGACATGTTTTCCCGTAATTAATTCTGCAGCTAAGGCAATGATTTGAGTAAAACCTGAAACGCCACCAGTTGCTAAGACAAAATCACCTGGGTCAGAAGCAGAAACAAAGCAAGCAAAACCAAAGCCGAAAATAAGGGCCGAAAAGGCGGCGACGAGAAAACCATACGCATAGTCGAGAACCGTTTTTAAGCGGTAGTGATCAAACATGAAGTTTTCGATTTGTTTTTTCCAGCGTTGAATCTTTCTTTTTGTCATCACTGATATTTTATGCTAAGTAATTAGAAAAACAACAAAATATGATTGTCTAGTGATTAATTTCTTGTATAATAAAAAACGTTGCCACTTCAAAGGGTCTCTATGTGCGCGACAATTGGTAACAATTGTTATTGAATATAGATTTTTGGAGTGATAAGATTATAACGCTATATGTATATATAGGAGGCTTAAAACATGAAAATATTAAGTGCAATCGGTGCGTTTTTCGTAAGAATCGGCCGTTGGATTAAAGAAACTGCCTGGATTCAACCCTTACTCATTGTTGGTTCGATTTTCGCTGTCATCTTCTCGATTCCTTATGTCATTGACGGAGTAGAATCTTGGTTTGATGAAAGCGATGCATCAAATAAATATTTCTTAAAATACCAATTATCATTAAAAGGTGCTGACGTGATTCCCGATGGTAAAAACGTTGGCAGTTCAAAAGTTGATGAATTTTTCACTTATTTGGAAGAAGACAAGGCTGACGAAATTAAAGAAAAATATGGCGAAAGATTTTTCGTCGCATTTATCAAGGAAGATAGCACCACTGTTGAAGAATTATACGGCGGCTTTAAAACCTTCCAAGAAAAATGGGCTGAAAAAAATCCTGAATTCGCTGGCTTAAAAGGTAAGTTCAAACTTTATACTATTTACACCGACGCCATTTCTGAAGAAGATGATGAAACGAATCTTTTCGACCAGGTTTGGCTCAATCACTATTCCGTGTTTGAAACTCTTTCTTCTGGTTACTTAAAAGATACATTCTATGCTCGCAATAAAAATTACAATCAATCTAATTATGAAACAGCATTTGTTTCTGACAAATTAGATTCTTGTCCAATGAATGCTCCAACCGTTATGCATTTTGATTTCACCGAAGACAATTTAGTAGAAGATCAAAAAGTCGTTGGTTTAAGCAACATTATCTTCACCGTTGATGGCTCTACTGATTTAGAAAGAGCAAGAACCTTGAAAAACTGTTGGGCTCATACCGATATCTTTGGCGAAATTAAAAGCGTCAACAACTAAAAATCAATAACCGCTTAAGTGCGGTTTTTTTAACAGTATGAAAGATTTAATTAAAAAATTACCATTATCGAATAATTGTGTGGCATTAACTACTACCACTGCTCTTGGCAATCTTGCTTATCATGTGGAAGGCGGAGCTAATGTGCGTGAACGCCGTGAGGCTTTGTCAAGAATTTTAGAAATTGCATATGAACGTTTTGTTTTTGTTCATCAATCACATAGCGATCGCATTTATAAAGTGGAAGAAAAAGATTTAGGCAAAGGTACTGTTTCTTTCGAAAGCGGACCTGACTGCGATGCTTTATATACTTACTTAAAAGAAGTGCCTTTGTGTATTTTTCATGCCGATTGCGTACCTGTTTTCTTTATTGATGAAGCAAAAGGTTTAGTGGGTATTATTCATGCTGGTTTTGAAGGTACATTAAAACGTGTTGTTTATAAATCAATTAAACATGTTATTGAACAAGAAAAAATTAATCCATCAAGCTTGAAGTTCTTTATTGGGCCATATCGTCGAGTTGATAGTTTTAAAGCTAAAGAAAGCACAAAACAACAAGTAATCGAAGCTGGTTATGCGCACGCGCTAATTAATAATCATTTTGATAATGGTCTAGCGGTAAAAGGTGATTTATTTGATTTGGGTATTGAACAATCACAAATTTTTGACTGTGAATTAGATACCGTAACTAATGAAGAATTTTATTCCGCGCACCTTACACGCATAAATCTAAACAAAACACCAACCGGAAGACTGGTGTCGTTAATTTACTTAAAATAATTATTTATTGAGTCTTTTTAATACTGACTCAGGAACAAGTTGAGAAACATCAATACCATTTTCAGCAAGTTTTATAATGGTTGATGAATTGATGAATGAATTTTCTGCTTTGCTCATTAAGAAAACCGTATCAATTCCTTTATCGATAAAATCGTTCGCGGAAGCAAGGGTGAATTCATATTCGAAATCGGTGACTGCTCTTAACCCACGAATAAGGTGAGAAGCTCCGTGATTCCTCGCGTATTCAACCGTCAATCCTTCGTGGCTATCGACCACGACTCTTTCATCATTTACTGCCTCTACAATCATGGCTATACGATCTTCAACCAAGAAGCGAGGTTGCTTATCTTTGTTGTTAGCTACTAGGACGATAACTTTATCAAAAATATTAAGCGCTCTTCTGAGTATTTCAAGATGACCATTGGTGATGGGATCAAAGCTGCCTGGATAAACTGCAATTTTCATAACTACCTCCAATAAATATAAACCAACACTGGACCATAACGATATGTTTTAACTTTCTGACAAGCGAAATTTTCAAGTGTAATTTGACGATTTGCTTCAATGACGACAATAGCGCGCTTGCTCAATAAGTCGTTTTCAATTAGTTGATCCACGATTTGTTGATAATTTCCTTTATCATATGGTGGATCAAGAAAAATTATATCAAATTTTTGCTGTTTATTCTTGAACATTTTTAACGCATTGAAGTCATAGTCTTTAATAACTTCGAATTGATGGTTAGGAAGTTTTAAATTGGTAATATTTTCCTTAATGGCTTTGATTGCCAAAGGAGAAATATCAACAAAAGAAATAAAACTCGCACCGCGAGAAATGGCTTCTAAACCCATTGCTCCACTTCCGGCATATAAGTCTAATGCTTGGTGGCCAGTGATATCCCCAATAGCGGAAAAAATTGCTTCTCTGACACGGTCTTTTGTTGGTCTTGTATGTTGTTCGTCATCAGGATGGACGATAATTCGATGACGATATAGGCCTCCGACTATACGCATCAATGGTGCTCCTTCATGTGCATACTTAAATCACCAAATAATATATTATTTATTTCTAAATATAAATTACGAACTTCACTATAAGCTTTGAGATATTGTCTTACAAGTGGGTGTTCATCTAGATTTTTCTTAGAGCGATATAGTTGCTGACGAGCTTTTATAGTGATATCATCATCTTCCCGGAAATGACTTAGCGCATCGCTATATTCCGCGGAAGCTATATCTTTTTGATAAGCTAAGGCCATGACCTCTTCATTATCATTCATTTGTTGTTCCAAATCATTTAAAAGTTTTAGACGCGAATCGTCCTCTAATATTTTTTTAAGTTCAGAAGCAATTGAATAGATATCGTTGTTCATGGTCTAATTATACATCTTTTTAAGGAGTGACATAAACTTTATTTATGTCGGCATTTGTGCTATATTATTTTGTATGAAACTAAAAATTATTAAAGATTCTAACCCCATCATGAAGAAAAAATCCCTCCCGGTGACTTTGCCTTTGAGCAAAGAGGATCAAGTTTTGCTTGACGAAATGCTTGAATATATTAAAAAATCGCAAGATGAAGAATATGCGACCAAACACAACATTCGAGCGGGTGTTGGCTTAGCCGCTGTGCAAGTCGGCATTCTTAAAAGGATGTTTGTTATTTATTATGTCAAGGGAGAAGACGAGACAGTGCAATATCAACTCGTTAATCCTAAGATTGTTGAACATTCTTCAAAAAAATGTGCGTTATCCCAGGGAGAAGGTTGTTTATCGGTCGAAGAAGACCACCCAGGAATTGTCCATCGTAATTATAAAATTAAAATGGTGGCGTATGACGCTTTAACCAAAAAAGATATTGAGATTATCGCTCGTGGTTATGATGCGATTGTGCTTCAACACGAATATGATCACTTGGATGGCATCCTCTACTACAATCGAATTGATTCCAAACAACCATTTGAACAATTAGCTAACGAACAACTGATTTAATAAATCAAATGCTTATTTAATTTGTTTAATCTCCAAACATCATATAATATTAAGAAAGGAGAATTATATAGTCATGGCCAAAAATGTTTCGATGCCGGTTTCAGTGTACGCTCTTGGTGGGCTCGGTGAAGTGGGTAAAAACATGTATTGTATTGAAAATGAGCAAACCATCATTATTATTGATGCTGGTGTGCGTTTTCCTGGTGTCGAATATCCCGGTATTGATTATGTTATTCCTGATTTAACTCATTTAAAAAACAATCGCAATAAAGTTAAAGCTTTAGTAATTACTCATGGTCACGAAGACCATATCGGTGCGGTCCACTTTTTGGTAAAAAGCTTAAATATTCCAACTATTTATGCCCCTCGTTTAGCAGCCGCTTTAATTCGTGCAAAGTTCGAAGAAAATCGTATCTCCGATAAATTACCTCTTATTGAGTATACTGAGGACACCATTATTAATCTCGATGCATTCACTATTTCTTTTTTCCGCGTCACTCACTCTATCCCCGATGCTTTCGGCGTGGTTTTTGATTCTAAAGAAGGAAGGATTGTAACAACAGGTGACTTTAAGGTCGACTTAACTCCAATTGGCCCAGATATTAATCTCACCAAAATGGCAAAATTAGGTAGCGAAGGTGTCGACTTACTTTTGAGCGATAGCACTAACGCTGAAAGCGAAGGCTATACTCCAAGCGAAAAAAATGTTTTAGACGCACTTGATGATACGTTTGCAAAATCTCCTGGGCGTTTAATTATTTCAACTTTCTCCTCTAACATTTCGCGCATCCAACAAATTTGCGATGTGGCTTTAAGATATAATCGCAAAATCGTCATCGTTGGTCGCTCGATGGAAAGGGCATTAGAAACTTCGAGAAGTTATGGTTATGTCAAAATTCCCGATGACATGATCATTGAAGCTAACGCAATTAAGAATTTTAAGAGTAATCAAATCGTCATTATTTGTACCGGTTCACAAGGCGAACCAATGGCCGCTTTATCAAGAATCGCTAATGGTGAACATAAAGATATTCATATCGCTCCTGGCGATACGGTTGTTTTTTCTAGTTCCCCTATTCCTGGAAATGGCTTAATGATTGACCATATCGTTAATCAATTAGCGCGCTGTGGAGCAGAAGTTGTCACAAACTCAATCTTAAATGACATTCATTCTTCTGGTCACCCGTGCAAACAAGAATTGCGCTTGGTCTTGAAACTATTCAAGCCAACATACTTTATGCCAATTCATGGTGAATACCGCATGCTTTTAAGCCACTCCAAAGTCGCCCAAGAAGTTGGTATTCCGGCGGAAAATTGCTTCGTTTTAGATAATGGAGATGTTTTAATTTTAAGTAAGAAAAAAGTTAAACGCGGCTATCACGTGGAACATGGTAATACATATATTGATGGTAAGGACATAAAAGGTTTAGCTGATGCTGTTATGGCTGACCGTCGCATTTTAACAAGTGATGGGATGGTCATAGTATCAATTTCCATTGATTCGCGTGCGAATGATTTAATGGATACACCACTCATTATTATGAAAGGCGTAGTTGCTTCACATAGTAAACGCAATGTATTAACTCTTACCCACTTGGTTGAAAAAGCTGTGAAAGAGAAGTTACAAACTAAAACTAGTTTTGCTGACTTAAAAAATATTGTTCGTGATATCACTAACAACTATTTATTTGAATTAACGCATTCGAAACCAATGGTTATTCCAGTCATTTTGACCAAAAATTAAGATGATAATTTTGGCAAGCGCTTCTCCTAGAAGAAAACATTTAATGGAAGAAATAACTTCCTCTTTTAAAGTCGTCGTTTCCGAAATTGATGAATCGCTTTCGTTTCATAAATATCAAAGTGTCCGGCACATCATAAAAGATATTTCATTAAGAAAATGCGAAGCAGTTGCAAAAGATTACCCTAATGATATCGTGATTTCAGCAGACACAGTTGTGGTCATTGATAAGCAAATAATTGGCAAACCTAAAGATAGTAACGACGCTTATTGTATTTTAAGAAAACTATCAGGAAGAAAACATTATGTCTACACAGCTTATACTATCAAGCGCGGACATAAGGTCATGCAAAATATCGTTAAAAGCACCGTTTATTTTCATAAACTGAGTGATGAATTTATATTGGCTTATATTGCTTCTGGCTCACCAATGGATAAGGCGGGGGCGTATGGTTTCCAAGATTATCATGATTTCCCATTAGTAAAAAAAGTGGTTGGTTCAGTCACAAACGTGATTGGTTTTCCCACTGATGAAATCAAATTAGACTTACAAAAATTTATAAATTTTGATTAAGAAAATTTGCAATTTTAGTGGCTTCTTTTTCGATTATCACGATCACTTTGTTTGTCATTAAAACAACACTTTTTGCTCCTAATTGTTCTAATGTATTACGTGAAATAAGCGTTTGATCTTTTAATTGGAATGTCAATCTAGAGCCAACTCCAGCAATTGAATTAACATTATCTTTTCCTCCGAGCGCATCAAACCATTTTGCCATTAGGTCGGTTTTTTTGATTTTCTGACCATTAATGAGTTGGCCTTTGTTCTTTTTCAATAAAAAATAGCCGAGCAAAATAAGCAAGGAAACAATCACGGCCCCTAAAATACTATAGAAGATGATTTGGCCGGTGTTATCAGTGGCAAAAATTGGAAAATATAATGTCTTCATGTGTATAATTATTTTATACTTGGAGAAGCAAATGTCAAACGAAGTGAAAGAATTTGAAGTAAGAACAATGATTTGCGAACGTGACTATCATTTGATAATGGATTATTATCTTAAGCAAAACCCAAATTCCAAAATAATTATTAATGACAATTTTTATATCGATTCTCCTTCAAACATATTAGCAAGCCATCGTTCGACACTGAGACTTAGGATAATAAACGCGGATAAATACGAATTCACCCTCAAAATAAAACAAGCTAATGGTAGCTTAGAAATTAACGATGAACTAATAGAAAGTGATGCCAAATCAATATTAGATAAGTGTCTTATTCCAAACGGGAAGGTGAAAAAGTGTTTGTTTGATTTACCCGAAGACATTAGCAATTATCGTATATTGGCCTCTTTGCACAACGAAAGATTAGAAATAAAAGAAAACGACCATGAACTGGTCATTGATAAAAATGTTTACGGCAATATAATTGACTATAACTTGGAAGTGGAAAGTACTGATTTAATCAAAGCTAAATTTTATTTAGACTTTTACTGCGCTAAGTTTAATATTAAAGCATCCAACGATATGTATCGCGGTAAAGCCTGGCGCGCCATTAATGGTTGTAAAAAGTCTTAGTTGACCTTGGTATCCTTGACGTGACCGCAGTTTGGATAGTCAGGGCATTCGCCGCTTCTGCATGCCCATTCCGCTAGGCGACGCGCATGAGGAATAAAGGATCTAATCTCATCTGGATTATACCCTACTTGAATGCGATGGTCATCTACGATAATTGGGCGTTTCAAAGCTGATGGATTTTCTTTGATAAATGCGATGAGCTCTTTGACGGTCATCCCATCGATATCAACACCACTTTCTTTAACAATTTTGCTCTTTGTGGAAATGATATCTTCTGTGCCGTTTTCGCTTTTACTCAAAATATCCATCAATTCTTTCTCATTTAGAGTCGCGACAAAAATGTTTTTTTCAATGAAAGGAATATTTTGTTCAAAAAACCATTTTTTGACTTTTCGACAGGAACTGCAAGATGGAGAAGTGTAAATTTTAATCATACAAAAGTAGTATACCGATATTTTATAAAAATTGAAATAATTATCAAACAAGCTGCTAATTGAAATTAGTCTACTAAAAGACTAAACTATTACACATAGGTGGAAATGTTATGGCAGAACGTATTTTAACTGGTATTAAACCAACTGGACAATTAACTTTAGGCAATTATATCGCGGTCTTAAAAAATTTAAAACAACAAATGGATCGCGGTGAATGTTTTATCTTTATTGCGGATTTACACGCTTTAACTTTACCCATTGATCCTGAAGTATTAAGACAAAATTCAATCGACTTAGCGGCTTTTTATTTAGCTGCGGGTTTAGATCCAAAACGCAGTGCTTTGTTTTTACAAAGCAGTGTTCCTGCTCATTCAGAACTTAATGCAATTATGCAAAACTATCTTTATATGGGTGAACTTTCGCGCATGACTCAATTCAAAGAGAAATCAGCTAAGATGAAAGAAAACGCAATTGGCTTGGGCTTATTTGCCTATCCAGTTTTAATGGCGTGCGACATCATTTTATATGATGCTAATATCGTTCCGGTTGGTGAGGATCAAACTCAACACATTGAATTGGCAAGAGATTTAGTTAATCGTTTTAATAATCGCTACGGTAATATCTTGACTATGCCTAAAGCAGAAGTACGTAAAGTAGGTAAGAGAATCATGTCTTTATCTAACCCAACAGTGAAGATGAGTAAATCTGATCCTAAGGGCGATATTTTCTTAAAAGATGATCCGGCTGTGATAAGAAAAAAAATTATGTCCGCAGTCACTGATCTAGGTTCAGAGGTCAAATTTGATGAAGAAAATAAACCTGGCATCTCAAACTTATTAACTATTTATTGCGCTTTAAAAGATATTTCAATTTCCGAAGCAGAACAGATATTTGCTAATTATCGTTATGGTGATTTTAAAAAAGCGGTGGCAGATGCGGTAATTGATGAATTAGTGCCTTTTCAAGAAAGATATCGTCAAATTATCAAAGACAAGTCTTACGAAGATGTCCTAAATGAAGGCGCAAAGAAAGCAAGAGCGATCGCTAATCAAACACTTAAAAGGGTACAAAAAGCTATAGGCTTGTTGATTGTCTAAACAAAATATTTATATAGATGCGATCGCTGATCGCATTTTCATTAGATTTTTAAACACTCTTTTAAGCTAGTGAAGATGGCCTCGGCAAAAGAATAGTCTAAAGGTTTTTGCTTGTGGACAACACCGATATAAAACTTAACTTTTGGTTCGGTGCCACTTGGACGAACGATAAGTACACTGCCGTCGGATAAATGTAACTTAATGACATCGGCTTGTTCGATATCTAAAGGCGTTTCCTTATCTAAGGTCCGGTGAGTTAGCGAAAGATAATCATCAACTGCAACCACATCTAACCCATTAATTTTGATAAAAGGATTATTATGTAATGTTTTCATTAAAAGTTGCATTGTCGCTTGACCTTCACTACCTGTAAATTCCATTGAATAAGTGATGTCTTGGTAGTAACCAAAACGTTTGCACAAATCATCCCAAGCTTCCTCAAGAGTTAAACCTTTTAAGAAATAAAATAAAGCCATTTCACAATACATTAGTATGGCTTGGCAGCCATCTTTGTCTCTAGCAAATGGCGCAATTAAGCAGCCGTAACTTTCTTCATAACCGAATTCAAATTTAGGACCATTGCCCGTTTTTTCATAGTAATCAATGCGGTTGCCAATATATTTAAATCCAGTTAGGAATTGTTCAGTTTTCACGCCGTAATAAGTGGCAATTGCTTTACCTAAAGCCGAAGTCACAATTGTGTTATACATAACACCGTTTTCGCTTAGTAAACCTTTTTCTTTTCTTTGAGAGAAAATATAGTCCATTAGTAAGGCAGCGCTTTGATTGCCGTTTAAGGTCAGATACTCGCCTTGACGAGATTTAAAGCCTATACCAACACGGTCGCCATCTGGATCAGTCATGACGATTAATGCGGCATCCAGTTCTTTGGCGAGCTTTATCGGTTCAATATAAGCGCGTGGATCTTCTGGATTAGGTGATAAGGTGCCAGAAAAATCTGGGTCAGGATTGATTTGAGAAAGCACTGGATAAACTTTATACCCTAAGTCTTGGAAAATGCGCATAGAATTAACATAAGAAGCACCATGATTAGGGGTAAAAACGATGGTGAAATCATTCTTAGGTAAATCGCGATTAATGGAAATGCTTTCTACTAGTCGAACATATTCATCATCAACGCTTGAATCTAATAAAATTGTTTCGCCTTTAACGGCACAAACCTCATAGGCGACATCAAGTTCATTGGGTAAGGTTGAAATAATTTCTAAGAGTCTAGCAATTTTTGCTGGTACTAATTGACAACCCGTTTCATCATAAACTTTATACCCATTATATTGTTTTGGGTTATGAGAAGCGGTAATCATAATGCCGCCGATCGCTTTTAAAAAACGAACCGCAAAAGAAAGCTCAGGAGTTGGACGAAGACTATCAAAAATATAAGTTTTTATGCCAAAATCATTTAAAACATCGGCCGCCAAAAGTGTGAAAGTACGCGACATATGGCGATTGTCATGGCTGATGACAACGCCTGCTTCTTTGGCGTTAGGAAAAAGTTCTAACAAATATATAGCAAAAGCAACAGTGGCTTTTTTGACAGTGAAGATGTTTAAGCGATTAGTGCCTGGACCAAGTACGCCTCTCATCCCAGCGGTTCCGAATTCGACATCCTTAAAGAAAGCATCATCGATTTCCGCTTGGGTCATCTGTTTTAATTGTTCTTTGGTTTTAAGGTCGACTTTATCAGAGTTCAACCAGCGTTGATAATTTTGTAGTGTGTTCATAAATCTATTTCCTCTTCATTTATATTTAGCGTATTAATAATGTCTAATAATTGATCGTTTACCGGAGCGACAAATTGTTTTCTACTAAGTTGGGTAAGTGGTTCAGGTAAATCGCCAAAACCCATTTTATACGCATGAAGGAATTGGTTCGTAAAACCAAATTGCTCCTTAAATTGACGATTAATCGCGAAATTTCCATATTTTGAATCACCAACGACTGGATGATTAATGTAAGCTAGATGGACGCGTATTTGATGTGTTCTGCCTGTTAATAGTGTAACATCTAATAAAGAATATTTCTCGAAACGTTTAATGACTCGATAAACAGTTTTTGCGGTTTTTCCACCTTTGTCTAAAGTCGAAACGTAAACGTTATTAGTTTGTTCGTCTTTTTTTAGCGGTACATTAATAGAATCTTTGTCTTTTTCCATTTGCCCTACCACTAGAGTTAGGTAATGTTTATTAATTAAATCGTGGTTTTTAAATAGCTGATACAAAAGTTCTAAAGCTTGATGAGTTTTTCCAAAAGCGATAATACCAGAAGTATTGCGGTCAAGACGATGAGCTGGGCCTGGCTTAAATGCACGTTCGGTTTCTGGAACATAAACACCTTGATGAATTAAGTACTCAGCGACAAGTTGATCAAGCGATTCATCTCTTGGAGTACTTTTTTGCACCAAAATGCCTCGCGGTTTATTAATTAATAAAATATGATCATCCTCATAAATAATCCATTCTTTTATTTTATCGTTGGCGAAAAAACTTTTTTCTTTTGCAAAATCTTGATATTGAACATCAGTGACGTAAATTTTTACTTCATCATTAACCTTTAAGCGATATTTTTTATCTTCGCGCTTACCATTGACTTTAACATCCTTTTTGCGAAAAAGTTTATAAATAAAGGAAATTGGCGCAGCGGGCAAAATATGAGCTAAATATTTCTCTAAGGTTTGACCTTCTTCACTTCGATGAACGATATAAACTTGCATAACTTTATTGTAAATAAAAAAAATTATTAAATAAATAGTGATTATTGGAATTATTTTGTTATAATACTAATCGCCGTAATAATTATTCTACTGACACGGAGGAATACCCAAGAGGCTGAAGGGGCGGGCTTGGAAAGCTCGTAGACATGTCACAGTGTGCCAGGGTTCAAATCCCTGTTCCTCCGCCA